>JAGWML010000303.1 GCA_028873155.1 Acidobacteriota bacterium | reverse complement strand
GCGGTCCGAGCTTTGGCCGGGCGGAGTAGACACGGAACGATTCACGCCGGAAATGCGGTCGGCGGCGATGCGCGCGCGGCTGACCGACGGCCACCCGGAAAGCCCGCTGCTGCTCTATGCCGGGCGGCTCTCGGCCGAGAAGGAGATTGAGCGGCTGAAGACCGTGCTAGCCGCTGCGCCCGAGGCGAGGCTGGCGCTGGTGGGCGGAGGACCGCATGAGAAGGCGCTGCGCGCGTTCTTCGCAGGGATGCCGGTCCACTTTGCCGGCTTTCTGCATGGCGACGAGCTGGCGGCAGCCTTTGCGTCGTGCGATGTCTTCGTGATGCCCTCACGCACGGAGACGTTGGGGCTGGTGGTGCTTGAGGCGATGGCCTCGGGCGTGCCGGTGGTGGGCGCACGGGCTGGCGGCATTCCGGAGATGGTGAACGACGGAGTGAACGGATTCCTCTTCGACACGGAAGAGCAGGCTGCGGAGCAGGTGACGCTGTTGCTGGGCGATGCAGGCAGGCGTGCAGTCATGGGCCAGGCGGCGATGGCGCGCGCGGCGCAGCATAGCTGGCGGGCGGCGACGGAGCAACTGCTCGCGCACTACCAGACGGCGATTAAAACTCAATATGTGGGCCCGAACCTTGCGCCCCAGCCGCGCGGGGTGAAGGCGCGGATGAAGCAGGCGATGGGCCGTGCCACGCTGTTTGCGATTCGGAAGCTGCTGCCTTAGTGCCGGTTCACGCTACCGGGCGGCTTCAGCGGCTGGCGATCTGCGGCGTCAGTTCCTTGTACTCGCCGTAGTCGATGGTGAGCACCGCTGTTCCGCCGATGCGGACATGCGTCTCGCTGCGGTTCTGCTCCGGAAGCCAGAAGCCGCCCATCCGCGCCGTGGTGAAGTGGATCAGAGTCTGCGAGATCCAGAACGAGGGATTCTTTGCCGGTGTGGCTTCGATCTTCACGACCGCAAAGTCGCGCACATCCACCCACACTTTGCCCTTGTAGAGAAACTTGCTGGGCGTGATGGGCTGCACATTGAGGATGTACGCAGGGCGGCCATCCAGGCTGTCCCGGCCTTCCAGCGTGAAGTTGTAGTTGGCCGGCGTCAGCGCGGTCGCGCTCTGGTCTTTCTGCGCTTCGTTCTCGCTGTCCACAGCGCGCTTCAGCACCTTGTCGCAGAGAAACCGCGAGCCGCTCTGCGAAACAATGTGGAAGCTCTTGCCCGAGGCGGCGTTGTAATCCACTTCCACATCCATTTTGGCGTCCACGCTGGAGGGGAATCCGCGGTAGTGCACCGCATAGTGACGCAGTGATTCGTAGCGCTTCAGATCCTCGTTGCGCGTCAGCGTATGACTCTGCATCTGCGCCACAATCTGCGCAACTGTCGGGATCGTGGCCGGCACGGAGTCAGCCGAATCAGCGCGCGCGGCGGGGGTTGAAGCGAGGGGAAGGGCCAGGAGACACAATGCTCCAGCCGCGAAAAGACGCATGATCCATGATAACGGACCGGGGCGCATCCATCCAATGGATTGCGCTGGGTGCGGGCCGCGCGGCGCACGAGGGTCACGTGAAGACGAGCGGCTCAGAAGCGGAAGTACGCGCCAATCATCGGCTCAGCGGTATGGAGAAAGGCGTCTGGTCCACTCATCATAAAGGTGCTGCTCACATCAGGGGCCTTGTAGAGATTGCCCCGATACTGAACACGCAGCCCGAGATGGGGCGCAAGATCCCAGTCCGCACCTGCACCGTAGACGTAAACTGCATTCGTTGAGGTAAGTGGAGCGGGGGAGTACTGGGCAAGCGTCTGGCTTCCCGTGGGCACCGTGACCAGCAGGCCTACGCCAAGCACGGCAAACGGGCGCAGGCTGCCGAACTTCATCGATGGCACCCAGTCCGCAGTGATCTCGTGCGCATTTGCTGAGACTGTATTGGAGAACTGGCAGGCGGGATTTGGACAGAGGTCGTAGGGCGGGTTGAACAGATAATTTTGATTCGCACGGTTGAACGAGTACGTTGCCTCAAAGCCGATGAGCGGATTCACAAGATGGCGCAGTTCGATCATCCCACCCGCCTGGCTTGGGGGGTCTGGCGCAAAATGAAGCTGCTTGTCGCCGTATTGCTGAAAGCGCCGAAAAAGCTCAGCGCAACGTCAGTCTGCGCAGGAGCCGTAGCGGCGATGGCTGCGAAGAAGAGCGCCGAAGCAAAGACGCGATGCA
>JAGWML010000072.1 GCA_028873155.1 Acidobacteriota bacterium | reverse complement strand
GGTGACGACGACGCGGCCGTTGCCGGCGCCGCAGCGCACCACAAGGTCCACGGCGCGGGCAAAGTCCTCAGCCATCGCACCGTCGAGCCGGTCGGCAAGGGCGGTGAGGGCCGCGGCCTCTGTGCGCACCAGGTCGGCTGGTTGCAGCGCGCTGTGTTCGTTCTCAGGGCTCATCGGTTTTTGATGGTATCAGCTTGGAGTGGTGGAGTTGCGACGGCGCGGTTTTCAGCCTGGACGCCGCGCTCGTACAATTGGAGGAGAGGTCTTTGCCCCCGTGAAGCGCAACACTGTCGTTCTTTTTGTCGTCTTGTTTCTGCTGGCGGCCTTTGGCTGGGCTGGCTGGGCCAACTGGGAGTCGCGCAAGCAGGCCGCAGCGCGTGCGGCTGCGATGGCAGCTCCAGCGGATCTGGTGATGCCGGGCAGCGATGCCGACCTGCCGCCGACGATCGCGCCGATGCTGGACAAGCCCGCGCCGGACTTCACGCTGGAAGATGTGCGCGGCAAGAAGGTGTCGCTCGACGCCTACAAAGGCAAAGCGGTGCTGATCAACTTCTGGGCCACGTGGTGCGGCCCATGCAAGATTGAGACGCCGTGGCTGGTGGACCTGCGGAACCAGTACGCGGCCAAAGGCTTCGAGATTCTAGCCGTCTCTGAGGACGACCTGGACCCCGGCGACAAGCAGAAGCTGAAGGAAGAGACGCAGCAGATTGCCAGCTTTGCCGAGCAGATGCACATGGACTATCCGGTGCTGCTGGGCGGCGATACCGTCAGCAAACCCTATGGCGGGCTCGATTCACTGCCGACGTCTTTCTTTGTGGATCGCAACGGCAAGGTGGTGGCCGCACAGGTGGGCCTCACATCCAAAGATGAGATTGAGGGCAATATCCGCAAAGCGCTGGGGGGCCAGTCGTGAGCTGGTTGCGTCGCTGCGCATGGTTCGCTGGGTCCACGCTGCTGGCCGTGTCGCTCGCCGAGGCACAGACTCCGTTCCCGCTGCAGAGCGATGCATCGTCACGGCTCACCAGGGCGGCTTCAGTGATGTATCTCTTTCCCGAGCAGGTGGAGGTGACGGCGGGCAAGCAGAGCATGGTGCCGCTGCACTTCCGGGTGGCGCAGGGACTGCACATCAACTCGCACGCGCCGAAGGACTCTTACCTGATTCCAACGGTGTTCGCCATTCCTGCGGGTGCGGTGCAGTTGAAGAGCGCGAACTATCCGGCGGGGGCGGACTTCACCTTGCCCGTGGACCCCAGCACCAAACTGAGCGTGTACACAGGCGAGTTTGTCATCACGGCGCAGATTGTAGCCGAGCGCGGCAATCATCTTGTGCAGGGGACGCTGCACTATCAGGCCTGCGACAACAACGCCTGCATGCCGCCGAAGACGATTCCAGTGGCTGTTGACGTGGTGGGGAAGTAGCTCTTACGCCCCCGCCTTCTTCTCAATCTTTGCCCAGGAGTCTTTGAGGGGCAGCGTGCGGTTGAAGACTTTCCTGATTTCGGATGAGTCTGGATCGACGCAGAAGTAGCCGACACGCTCGAACTGGAACTGGTCTCCTGCCTGCGCCTCTGCGAGCGAGGGCTCGAGCTTTGCGTCCGCGAGGATTTCAAGGGAGGCGGGATTCAGGTTGTCGAGGAAGCTGCCGCCCTCGGGAACATCGCCGGGGTCGGGCGTGGAGAAGAGCTTGTCGTAGAGACGAATTTCAGCCGAGATGGCGTGGGCGGTCGAGACCCAGTGGATCGTCGACTTGACCTTGCGTCCATCGGGCGAGTTGCCGCCGCGGCTGGCCGGATCGTACGTGCAGTGGACCTCAACAATGCTGCCGGTCGCGTCTTTTATCACGCTCTGCGCGGTGATGAAGTAGGCGTTGCGCAGGCGCACCTCTTTGCCGGGGGAGAGCCGGTAGTACTTGGGCGGAGGGACTTCGCGGAAGTCGTCCTGCTCGATGTAGATTTCGCGCGAGAAGGGAACCTGGCGCGTGCCTGCAGTGGGGTCCTCCGGATTGTTGGCCACCTCGACGAACTCCTGCTGCCCCTCGGGGTAGTTGTCGATGACGAGCTTGAGCGGGCGCAGCACGGCCATGGCGCGCCGGGCGCGGCGGTTGAGGTCGTCGCGCTGGAAGTGCTCCAGCATTTCGATATCGACGATTCCATTGGTGCGCGAGACGCCGGCTGTGAGGACGAAGGCACGAAGCGCCTCGGGGGTGAAGCCGCGGCGGCGCATGCCGGAGAGCGTGGGCATGCGCGGATCGTCCCAGCCGCTGACGCGCTTTTCCTGCACAAGCTGCAGCAATTTGCGTTTGCTTAGCAAGGTGTAGGTGACGCTGAGGCGGTCAAACTCAATCTGCTGCGAGGGAAAGATGCCGAGGTTCTCAATAAACCAGCGATAGAGCGGCTGGTGATCGGCGAATTCGAGCGAGCACATCGAGTGAGTGACGCGTTCGACGGAGTCCGACTGACCGTGCGCGTAGTCGTACATGGGATAGATGCACCACTCGTCGCCGGTGCGGTGATGGGTGGCGTGCAGGATGCGGTACATCACCGGGTCGCGCATATTGAGATTGGGTGATGCCATGTCGATTTTGGCGCGTAGCACGCGCGATCCATCGGGGAATTCGCCGGCCTTCATGCGCTGGAAGAGGTCGAGGTTTTCTGCAATGGCGCGGTTGCGAAACGGGCTCTCTTTGCCCGGCTCGGTGAGCGTGCCGCGATGCTGGCGGATCTCCTCCGCGGAGAGGTCATCGACGTAGGCCTTGCCGGCGCGGATGAGCTGCAACGCCCACTCGTAGAGCTGGCCGAAGTAGTCAGAGGCGTAGCAAAGGCGCTCCCACTCGAAGCCGAGCCAGCGCACATCCCGCTGGATGGAGTCCACGTACTCCTGCTCTTCCTTTTCAGGATTGGTGTCGTCGAAGCGCAGGTTAGTCTTTCCGCCGAACTCGTCGGCGAGGATGAAGTTGATGCAGATTGCCTTGGCGTGGCCGACGTGGAGATAGCCGTTGGGCTCGGGAGGAAAGCGGGTTTGAATGACGGCGTCGCCGTATTTCTTCGTGCACACGTCCTCGGCGATGATGTCGCGGAGAAAGTTGGAGGAAGTGCGTGAGTCCTGGCTTTCCGAGCTATGGATGGTCATTGCGTCGATTCTTTACCCCAATTATCATTCTGCGCTCAGGCGAGCGCGTCGAGTTTGTCGCAGGCCTGCCTGATGCGCGCGAGGCAAACCTCACGGCCCAGCGCGGCCATGGTTTCAAAGAGCGGTGGTGCATTTTTGCGACCGCAGACGGCGACGCGAATGGGCTGGAACATCGGCCCCGCCTTGAGGCCGAGCGATGCTGCGGCGTCGCGCATCGTCTGCTCCAGCGCATCGTGGTCAAAGGGCGCGGAGGCGAGCACCTGTTCGGCATGTTGCAGGACGCGCAGGGCCAGCGCGGCATCGCCTTTTTGCGGAATGAGCTCCGCCGGATCGTAGGGCGGGAGCTCGTGGACAAAGAAGAAATCTGCGGCCCCGACGGCCTCGCGCAGCAGTTTGATGCGTTCGCGAATGAGCGGCGTGACGGCGGCGATTTTTTCTGGCGCGGCGTGGAAGCCGGCTTGTTCGAAAAAGGGCGCGAGCTGCGCGCTGAGATCGTCGACCGGCAGCGCGCGCAGATGCTCGGCGTTCAACCATACGGCCTTGGGGTCGAAGGGATCGGCTTCGCTGAAGTTCACCACGGCGTTGGAGCGGTTGACACCTTCCAGGCTGAACAGGTCACGAATCTCGTTGAGGTTGAGAAACTCACGGTCGTTCTTGGGTGACCAGCCGAGCAGGCACAGGAAGTTGATGAAGGCCTGCGGCAGAAAGCCGGCGTCGCGGTAGGTGGTGACGCTGACGACAGGGCCGTGCTTTCTTTTGGAGAGCTTTGTGCCGTCTGGCGCGACCAGCAGCGGCAGGTGCGCAAACTGCGGCGCGGCGGTGCCAAGCCCCTCGAAGATGAGCAGGTGCTTGAAGGTGTTGGTCAGGTGATCCTGCCCGCGGATGATGTGGCTGATGCGCATGTCGGCGTCGTCCACGCAGGAGGCGAGGTGATAGGTGGGCATGCCATCGGAGCGGAGCAGGGCGAAGTCCTCGACCTCGTCTGCCAGCTTCGACTGCTCGCCATAGACGCCATCGAGGAAGCGCAGCGTGCGGCCTTCTCCGCGCGGCACGCGATAGCGCAGCGCGAAGGGCTCGCCTGCGGCGGCGCGGCGGCTGGACTCTTCAGGAGGCAAATCGCGCATGCCGGGGTTCGAGAGCCACGCGCCCTGCGCGCCGGACTGGTTGTCGTCTCCTGCATGGGCCGGGGTGAAGTCGCGGTAGGCAAGGCCCCTGGCGAAGATGGCTTCGGCAGCCTGGCGATGCAGTGTGAGCCGCTCCGACTGCTTGTATTCTTCGTCCCAGTTGAGGCCGAGCCAGCGGAGCCCCTCAAAGATGGATTGCACGCTGGCGTCGGTGTTGCGCTCTACGTCGGTGTCGTCAAGGCGCAGCACCATGGTGCCCTGGTTGTGGCGGGCGAAGAGCCAGTTGAAGATGAAGGTGCGTGCGCTGCCCACGTGCAGAAAGCCGGTGGGCGAAGGGGCAAAGCGGACGCGCGGTTTTCTGGACTGGACGAGTGATTCTTCAGGCATCGCTGGAGGTGGTGTTCCTCTTCGATGCTAACAGCTTGGGCTGCTAGAACTGAGGCGGCGAAGGCGGTGCCGGGGGCCAGCCTGGCGGCGCAGCGGGAACGACTCTCCACTCAGAAAATGCCAGTACGTAGAGCAGAATCAGGCCACCGAGCGGAACAATGTTGAGGAGCGAAAGCCAAGGCGAGAAGCCCGCTTTCTTACAGATGAACCAGACCGGGACGATGACAATGGCCAGGGCAACGATGATAAACAGCGGCATGATGGCCAGGATCGCCATGGCAAGCTTCTGAGCCTGTTGCGGGTCAAGCTGAGTTTGCATTGCGAAGAACGCAAGGTTTCCCATGAGCGCAAGGTGCATGGTTGAACTCCATGTGAGGCGGATCGAATGTGATGCAGCCAAGGTATGCCGGAATGAAGTTCACGGCAATAAAAATCTGCGCACTGGGGACGTGCATCGATATACAGACTCAGCGCAGACAATCGACCGCGATGGGGCTTCCTGACCGTGATCCACGGTCGCACCCGCTCTGGTCACAGACGAAAAGTACGAACTGGGCGTACTCTAATAGCGCTTTGTTGTTTCAATGACGCACAACGCGAAAGAGGAGACACGCATGGAACGGAATGTCGGAGGTGCCGACAGGGCAATTCGGATCGTGGTGGGATTGGGTTTGCTCAGCCTTTTGTTTTTGCTGCCGGGAGGGATGCGCTGGCTGGGATTGATCGGCCTGGTGCCGCTTTTGACGGCCGCGCTGGGGTTCTGCCCGCTCTACCTGCCCTTTGGAATCCGTACCTGCGGGAAGTAGCCCCAGGGCTGCGCCTCGAGGACCGCAGCCACCAGGAGGCGCCTGCTAGGTGATGTCCTCCGTGTCAAAGAGCGGCGCGACGGTGCGCTTCTTCGGCACCCCGTGGACGCTGCTCAGCAGGTCTTCCACTACATCTTCGAGCTGGCGCTGGCTTTCGATGACGGCGCTCATGCTCTTCAGCTCGTCAGTGTCTGCCACGCGCTCGACCAGAGCGATGGCATGGCACTGGGCCACGTGATCCAGACCCAGTCCTTCGGGAGTCTTGGCCTTCACGCTCACCTGGTCGATCTTGATACACAGCAGGTCGGCGATGCGGGCGCGCATTTCACCTGCGATGGGAGAGATCTTTGGCGCTGCCAGCACCAGCGTGGTGTCAATGTTGACGATGCGGTAGCCCGCGTTCTGCAGCTCTTCCATGGCGAGATTGAGGAAGATGGCGGAGTCGGCGTTCTTCCAGCGCGGATCGCCGGGCGGAAAAAAGCTGCCGATATCGCCTGCGGCCACCGCGCCGAGCAGCGCATCGGTGATGGCGTGCAGCAGCACGTCGCCGTCGGAGTGCCCGGCCAGCCCTTCGGAGTGATTCAGCTTCAATCCGCCAATATGGAGTGGCACTCCCGGCTTGAATTCGTGCGAGTCAAAACCAAAGCCGATGCGTGTGTCGCTCATGCGTCAGGGTCTCCGTGGCAATCTCAGGGCGTGCGCTGGCGCAGATAGAACTCTGCCAGCTCCAGATCGCCCGGCTGGGTAATCTTCAGATTAACCTGAGAGCCGGGCACAACGGCGACCGGCAGCCCGGCCCGCTCCACCACGGAGGCTTCATCGGTGCCCACAAAGCCGTCCGCCGTCGCCTCAGCAAATGCGCGCTGCAGCAGGCCGTAGCGAAAGCCCTGCGGCGTTTGCGCGAGCACGACAAACTCGCGGGGGATTGTCGCGGTGATGAGGGCGCCGTGGGCGGTTCGTTCCACCTGCTTGATGGTGTCGATGGCGGGCATGCCCACGATGGCCGCGCCGTGCTCATGCACTGCGTCGATGGTGCGGTCAATGGTGGCCGCATCAATGAGCGGGCGCACAGCGTCGTGGACGAGGACGATGTCGTCGTCGGTGGCCGGCACCGCGGCCAGCGCGTGCGCCACGGACTCCTGGCGATTGTTGCCGCCCTCGACCACGTGGACGCGGCCGGCGAAACCATACTCCGCCACCTGGGCCTCGACGCGCTCCATCTCCGGCCTGCGCACAGCGACGTAGATCGCCGTTACGCGAGGGACAGAGGCGAAGGTGCGCAGCGAGTGGATGAGAATGGGAACTCCAGCAAGCGCCAGAAACTGCTTGGGCTGTGGACCGGCCATGCGGGTGCCGAGCCCCGCTGCGGGAAGGATTGCGAATACCTGCATAACTCGTGGAGTATACATCGGCAGCGGGCAGTGAGACACGAAGCGGACACCCGCAACACAGGCGCTATCATCGCTGGTGTGGCCGTCACGCTCGCTCTCGACACATCGTTCTTCAAGCCCGGCATGCGTGTGGCCGTCGGCTTGTCGGGCGGCGCAGACTCCGTCGCACTGTTGCGCGCGCTCGCTGAGCGGAGCAGGGAACTTGGCATCGTGCTGCATGCGGCACATCTGCACCACGGCCTGCGCGGCGAAGAAGCAGACGCAGACCTGGCCTTTGCGCGGGAGCTGGCTGCATCGCTGGGCGTGCCGTTCCACGAGCAGCACGTGAACACCGCAGCCGAGGCGAAGGCTGCACCGGGCAAACCCGGCGAGAGCATCGAAGAGGCTGCGCGAAGGCTGCGCTACGCGTGGTTCCGCATGCTGATGTCCGAAGCCCCGCTCGATGCAGTGGCGACGGCGCACACACTCGATGACCAGGCCGAGACCGTACTGGCCCGTCTACTGCGCGGCGCCTGGACCGAGGGCATCGCGGGCATTCATCCGGTTGTGGAGCATCCCGAGGGGCAGATTATCCGGCCGATGCTCGCCACGCGGCGCGAGGCGGTCGAGACCTATCTGCGCGCGCTCGGCCAGCCGTGGCGCGAGGACTCGACCAACCGGCATCTGACCTACACGCGCAACCGCATCCGTCACGAGCTGCTGCCCTTGCTGGAGACATGGAATCCGCAGCTTCGCGCCCATCTGGCGCAGATGGCCACGCTGGCCCTGGACGAGGAAGGGTGGTGGCAGGCGGAGATCGCGCGCCTGGCGCCAGAGTTGCTGCTGCCCGGCAAGCCCGTTCGCGGAGGGGGCCGCGCGTCCGGCGAGGGAATGGCCCTTGACCGGACGCGGCTCGCGGCTCTGCCGGTTCCATTGCAGCGCCGTCTGTTGCGCCATGCGGCGGCTAGTCTGGGCAGTTCCCTTGATTTCGAGAGCACTGAGGCGGTACGCCTGCTGGCTCTGGCAGGCAAGGCCGGGCAGAAGCGCGAGCTGGCGCAGGGCCTGCGGGCCGAGCGCACGCAGCGCGAGTTGCGCCTTACGGTAGCACCCGCAGAGATGGGGCAACCCAAGCAAGAATATGTGTTTGCGATTCCCGGCGAGGTGGAAGTGCCTGACTTCGGGCTGTGCGTGCAAGTGGATGCGCCTGCAGGTCCGGGCTCTCCGGCCGAAGCATGCCTGCGGTTGTGGAAGCCGGGCGACCGAGTCCGGCTGCGCTATTCCCGCAGTCCGCGCAAGGTGAAGGAGGTGCTGGAGCGGCTGCATGTCACTGGCACGGCGCGAGCTTCCTGGCCGGTGCTGGAGATTGCCGGCACGGTGGTGTGGATGCAGGGAGCCGATGTGGAACCCCCGGCAGGCGTGCGGGTTACGACTACTCCACTGGCGCCCGGTAACTGACTGGCCGGACCGGTTTGCTCCCCCGTTGGTGGCAGTACTTCCCAGGCTCATTCCCGGAAGTTTTGTTCCGGAATGGGAGTACAATTTGAAGAACTGCTCTCTGGGCGGCGAGGTATATGTGTCCTCACCGGGGCAGCGCATTTTCTGTGACTTCAGGCGGGTGCGCCGCGTCTAAAACGCAAAGGGCAAGGTGGCGGAGACGGGCTTAGGCCCCCTGAACCGCCGGGAAAGAGGGTTGCTGGTGAATTCGACCGTCAAAACGATCATGTTCTGGGTGGTGATTCTGATCTGCCTGATGCTGCTTTGGGGTGTCGTGCAGCGCGGGACCACGATGGGCAAGGACGCGGAGGTCTCCTACTCCGACCTGCTGGACAAGATCGATGCAGGACAGGTGCAGGACGTGACGCTGCAAGGCACGGAGCTGCACGGCCACATGAAGGCCACGCCCAAGGATCAGTTCCACACCACCATCCCGCAAAGCACCGATACGCTGATTGATAAGCTCCATGCGGCCAAGGTGTCCTTCACCCTTAAGGATCCGCAGAGCAATATCCTGCTGCCGCTGCTGTTTAATGTGGGGCCCATTATCCTGCTCATCGCCATCTGGTTCTTCATGCTGCGCCAGATGCAGTCGGGCGGAAACAAGGCGCTTTCGTTCGGCAAGAGCCGCGCGCGGCTGCTCTCGATGCAGCAGAAGAAGGTCACCTTCAAAGACGTGGCCGGCGTGGATGAAGCCAAGGAAGAGCTGAAGGAGATCATCGAGTACCTGCGCGAACCGCAGAAGTTCCAGAAGCTCGGCGGACGCATTCCCAAGGGTGTGCTGCTGGTTGGCCCTCCAGGAACCGGCAAGACCCTGCTGGCGCGTGCGGTGGCCGGCGAGG
The DNA here is from genome assembly GCA_028873155.1 of Acidobacteriota bacterium. Classification (GTDB taxonomy): domain Bacteria; phylum Acidobacteriota; class Terriglobia; order Terriglobales; family Acidobacteriaceae; genus Telmatobacter. The sequence goes on along the minus strand of JAGWML010000072.1, from coordinate 3,144 downwards.
CCAACGTGCCGTTCTTCTCCATCTCCGGCTCGGACTTTGTGGAGATGTTCGTTGGCGTGGGCGCCAGCCGAGTCCGCGACCTGTTTGAACAGGGCAAGAAGAACGCGCCGTGCATCATCTTCATCGACGAGATCGACGCAGTTGGCCGTCATCGCGGGGCGGGCCTCGGCGGAGGGCATGATGAGCGCGAGCAGACGCTGAATCAGCTGCTGGTCGAGATGGACGGATTCGAGTCCAACGATGGCGTCATCCTGGTGGCTGCGACCAACCGGCCCGACGTGCTCGATCCCGCGTTGCTGCGGCCAGGCCGATTTGACCGCCGCGTGGTGGTCGGCTTGCCGGACGTCCGCGGCCGCGAAGAGGTTCTGCGCGTCCACATCAAGAAGGTGCCTGTTGCCGACGACGTGAATCTGAATGTGCTTGCGCGGGGCACGCCGGGCTTCTCCGGCGCTGACCTTGCCAACATGGTCAACGAGGCTGCTCTGAACGCCGCTCGCGCCAATCGCAAGCAGGTCGTGATGTACGACTTCGAGCTGGCCAAGGACAAGGTACTGATGGGCGCCGAGCGCAAGTCCATGCTGCTTACGGATGAAGAGAAGCGCGTCACTGCCTATCACGAGGCGGGGCATGCGCTGGTCTCCATCCTGCGCGAGAATTCCGACCCCATCCACAAGGTGACCATCATTCCGCGCGGTATGGCGCTTGGCGTCACCATCTATCTGCCCGACGACCGCCACAACTACACGCGCGAGTATCTGGAGACGCGACTGGCGACGGCCTACGGCGGCCGCGTGGCGGAGGAGATCTTCCTCAACCAGATGTCCACGGGGGCGGGGAGCGACATTGAAACGGCCACCGACCTCGCGCGCCGCATGGTCTGCGAGTACGGCATGAGCCGTCTTGGTCCGCTGACCTTTGGCAAGAAGGAAGAGCAGATTTTCCTTGGACGCGAGATTGCGCAGCACCGCGACTTCAGCGAAGAGACGGCCCGCCAGATTGACCAGGAAGTGCGCCGCCTCATCGACGACGCCTACCAGTCGGCACGGACCATCCTTGATGCCAATAAGGACGCGATGCATCGCATTGCCGCAGCGCTGCTGGAGCGCGAAACCATCGATGCGGAAGAGGTGCAGATGCTGCTCGAAGGCAAGGAATTGCCTCCGATCCGTTCGGCCCTGGCCTCGCCCAGCGACACGGGCGGCAACGGCGGGCAGCAGGTGCTGAAGCCGGAGAGCCGTGGGGGCTCTGGCACGATGCCGGAGGGGTCACCCTCACCGGCGTAAGCTTGTGCATCAGAAGTCCATTGAATGGAAAGGCCGCTCGACGAGAGCGGCCTTTTTTTGTGATGCCCAGAATGAGCGCAATCCTAAAAGATGCGGTACCCGAAGCCCGTGCTGAAGCCGTAGGGCGAGAGCGTGCCGCGCACCCAGCTTGGCATCTGCTGATATTCAAAATCGACAGGCCGGTATGAGAGACGCTTGGTGAGTTTCAGGTCCACGCCGCCGCCATAGGCCAGCGTCGTGAATCGCCCGTATGCGTAGTTGTACTCAAAGTTCATCTGTGTCATGCCGATGAGCACCTTGCCGTACGGCGTGGCATGCATGAACTGAAACTCGTGAATGGGCACCTTGGGTCCGACGAGGTAGTTGTCCTCGCTGATGTTCAGGTACTCATTGAAGCGGCCCCAGCGGCCTTCGAGCTCGGCCTCCAGCCAGCGGCGCATGTGCACATCGACGTAGGCGCCGACGCCGAACAACTCGTTGGGACTGGCCTGCTCAATGCCGCTGCCCTTGTACTCCGGCTGAAAGGCTGAGAACAGGCCACCAGCTGTAATGGATAGCTGACCGCGGCTGCCGGAAGGCGCAACCTGCGCCGTCAGAGGCACAGTCAGAACTGAAAAAAGGCTGAGCGCGACGCAAAAAAGAATCCGTGTGCGAAGCAGATGCGGCATCCGGTTCAGGGAAGATACTCGGGTATGGATTTCCAATGGCTGCTGCTTTCTGAGGCGCCCCTGCAGGGCCTCTGCAAATGCGCTCTGAACATCCGCTGCGATGCGTTGTCCAGAGCGCAATCTCCACTCTCAGGTTATTGCTGGCTTGCCGGCGGGGCTGCTGCCGGCTGCTGGTCTGAGGCCGCCGGAGCGGCTGCCGGTGGTTGCGCAGCGTCACCCGCTGCTGGCTGTGCCGGCGCCGCGGGAGCCGCGACGGGAGCCACGTAGCGCTGCAGCTTGAAGTAGATCGGCGTCACCTCAAGCGGCATCTTGTCGCGCGCATTCATCGGCGCGTAGCGCTTGGCGTTCAGCATGTGCACTTTGTCATCCCATGGATCGGTCTTGAGCCAGCTGCCCAGGGGCAGCGCCGCCACCTGGTTCAGATCGTCCCAGTTGATCTTGGGTGCGCCCTGGCTGAGCTGCGTCATCCAAGGTGTGCCCTCGGCGTTCAGCAGGCTGTCGCCCAGCTTGGGCGTGTTCAGGGCGTGCAGCGCTTTGCCGCGGTCGGCCAGCGCTTCCCAGTAGAGTCCTGCATTGGCCAGCTTGTCCTTGTACATCGAGGCCTGCAGATACGTCTGGGCCTGCTTGGCCGCCGCCACGTTATCGGCATCTGTGTGGAACATGTTGATGCGCTGGAATGTGGACTCGTCGGGGAAGAGAAGCCGGTCGTTGAAGGCGTAGCGCGTGTCGATGTGGTGGCCGAGCACGATGTGGGCCAGCTCCATGGATACGACCGAAGCGATGGATTCTTCGCTCGGCAGCGTATCCAGCAGGCCCTTGCTTACCAGGATGGTGTTGCCCACGGTCGTTGCTTCAATTGTGTCGGTCAGCAGCACGCGGCAGTGCACCGGGCTGGAGAAGGCGAGATTGTTTGGCACCGCGAGGTTGACCACGATTTGGTCGAGCACCTTCTGCTCGTAGCCGTCAGGCGTCAGCGGCGCCACGAGGCCCGCCTCTTCGAGCCGGTCGATCACGTTGTTCTCGGCCTGCTGCACCCATTCGCGCGTGGCCTGCAGCGGGCTTACATCCTGCGAGTCGTCGCTCTTGTCCACGGCGTTCTCGATCGTCATGCTCACGTTTTCGCTGTCGCGCGTGGGCAGCTTGAGGCTGTAGCCCCAGAAGTGGGTTTGCGCCTTCAGCCCCAGACCCTTGTC
>JAGWML010000071.1 GCA_028873155.1 Acidobacteriota bacterium | reverse complement strand
AAGTTGCCTACAGCCAGCGTGCCGCGGCCCTTCAGCCCCAGCAAAGCGGCTGGTTGTGCGCTCAGCAGGCTCAGAACGCGGCCCAGCGGCAGCTTCCATTCCCGGTGCAGCCAGCGCAAGCAGAGCCCGAGCGCTGTCTCGAGGCCGGTAATGCCGTTCGGCGCATTCTCAAACTCCACTTCTTTCTCGTGTGTGGCATGCGGCGCGTGGTCGGTGGCGATGGCGTCCACCACACCGTCGAGGATGGCCTCAATCATCGCGTCGCGGTCTGCCGCCGAGCGCAGGGGCGGATTCATCTTCGCGTTGGTCGAGTAAAGCCCGACATGCTCCTCGGTCAGCAAAAAGTGATGCGGCGCCACTTCGCAGGTTACGCGCAGCCCATTGCGTCGCGCCTGCCGCACGGCGGCGATCGCAGCAGCCGTGGATGTGTGGGCCACGTGCAGATGCGCGCGGGCATCGCGCAGCTCCTGCACCAGGCGAATATCCCGCTCCACCAGGCTTGATTCGGCCTCTGTCGGCATCCCGCGCAGGCCCAGCCGGAAGGCAGTCGGCCCGGCATTCATGCACGCACCCCTGGTCATGCGCGTGTCTTCTGCATGCTGAATCACGCTTAACCCCACGCGCGCAGCCGCGGCAAGCGTCTCGCGCATGATGCCGTCTTTGAGAATCGGGTGCCCATCATCCGTCACAGCTACGGCGCCGGCGGACTTGAGCGCGGCGAAGTCATTCACCGCTTCGCCCTTCGATCCGCGTGTGGCGGCGGCGATTGGATACACACGCACGGCCGCGTTGCGCTCCGGCGCCAGCATCCACCGCGTCGTCTCCGGCGAGTCGTTCACGGGCGTCGTATTGGGCATGGCGGCCACCGCTGTGAAACCGCCGGCGGCAGCAGCCGCAGTTCCCGTGGCGATGGTTTCCTTGTAGCCCTGGCCGGGCTCGCGCAGATGCACGTGAATATCGATCAGGCCCGGAGCAACGGTCAGTCCCGTTGCATCCAGAGACTCGGCGCCGTTCGCGGATTTGAGTTTTCCCGGCCCGGCAATCTCTGCCACTTTGCCGTCTTTGAGAAGAATGTCCTTCGGTCCATCCACTCCGGCCGAAGGGTCGATAAGATGGCCACCACGAATTACGAGTGCGGTCATGCGCGCTCTCCTTGCGCCAGCAGCGCGCGTTCCACAACGGCCATGCGAATCGCTACGCCGTTGCGCACCTGTTCCAGAATCGCCGACTGCGGGCCGTCGGCCACGCCGGCGGTAACCTCAAGGCCGCGAATGATTGGCCCCGGATGCATCACGACCGCTTCGGGAGCAAGCGCGGCCAGCCGCTGGCCGGTGAGTTGATAGCCAGCCTTGTAGTCTTCGAGATCGAGTTGCAATCCGGCGATCCGTTCCGCCTGAATGCGCAGCATCATCACCACCTGCGACTCGCGCAGCGCCTTGTCAAAGTCGCGCTCGATGCGAATGCCAGGCCCCATGGTTGCTGCCAGGTCGGGCAGAAGCTGGGCCGGTCCGCAGACCACAACCTGCGCGCCGAACCGAGGCAGCAACAGCATGTTGGAGCGCGCAACGCGGCTGTGCAGAATATCGCCGGCGATCGTGATCGTCACTCCCGCCAGAGTCCCCTCGTCGACATGGTCGACGCCGTGCCGGAGTCTTTGCAGAATCGTGCGCAGGTCGAGCAATGCCTGCGTGGGATGTTCGTGCATCCCGTCACCTGCGTTCAACACAGGCAGGTGCGTCGTCTGCTCCAGCAGCCAGGGCGCGCCGCTGGAGTTGTGACGCAGAATGATGGTCTCCGCGCCCAGCGCGCGCAGCGTCAGGCCGGTGTCTTTGAGAGATTCACCCTTCTCGATGCTCGATGAAAGGCTCGAAACCAGAGTTGTATCCGCGCCCAGCGCCTTGGCCGCCAGTTCAAAGCTGGTGCGGGTGCGCGTCGAGGACTCGTAGAAGAGCAACGCGATGCGGCGTTTGGGAAGGATGTGGTTCCGCAACTGCGGGTCCATCTCTTCGAGCGCGGTAGCGCGGTTCAGCAGATGGTTCACCGCCTCGATGCTGAGGTCCTGCACCGAGAGCATGGAGCCAGGGTTGTATGGGAATGGCGAAGGCGCCACAGGCGGAGGATGAATCTGGCGGCGGACGGGTGCTGCGGTCGCATTCATAAGTCTTCGATTCGTGGTTGACGGTTGCGGGCGCGCCGGTGGATGCCCGGCGTCAATCGACCTTTTCCACGAGCAGGACCTGCTCGTCGTTGTCGACTTCCTGGAACTTGACTTCAATGATCTCGCGGCTGCTGGTCGGCACATGACGGCCCACGTAGGTTGCCTCGATCGGCAGTTCGCGGTGGCCGCGGTCAATCAGCACGGCAAGCTGCACGCGGCGCGGGCGTCCATGGTCAAACAGCGCGTCCAGCGCCGCCCGCACGGTGCGCCCCGTGTAGAGCACGTCATCGCACAGAATCACATCGCGACCATCAACATCAAAGCCAATGGACCCCGGCGTGACCACTGGACGCGGACCCGTCGTCGTCAAGTCGTCCCGGTAGAACTGAATATCGAGCACGCCGGTGTCAACCGGATGCTTCTCGATGGTTGAGATCAGCTTGCCGAGCCGTTCGGCAAACGGCACGCCGCGGCGCTTGATGCCGACCAGTGCCAGGTTCTCGCTGCCGTTGCTCTTCTCGATGATCTCGTGCGCCAGCCGCACCAGGGTGCGTTCGATCTCCGAGGCGGACATCAGCCGGCCTTTGACGTGCAAAGTGGGTTTGCTTGGGCTTTCGCTCATGGATGCTCTCTCGCCGGATGATAGAAGGCTTGGCTCTTTGGAGCAAGCCGGGAACAGCGGTTGACAGACACGGCCAGGCTGATGCGCGCAATAGTTCAGACTTCAGGTCGCCGTTTATGCGCCATCACGCGTGCGCCCAGCGCGCCGCCGGCGGCGGCAAACAGCAGCAACAGCGCTGAGTTGAACGAGAGGCCGAAGGCCTCGATACCGGCACGTCCCCAGGGCGAAAGCATCCAGTCCATCACCTTCTTGCGAATAGCCTGCGCTTCGCTGGCCTCGCTGGGCCCCATGCTCGTGGTCCACGCCTGCGCCATCTCCTGGCTCGCAGTCACGCGATTCTTCCAGTCGGCATCCATCTGCGCGGCCTGGTGCAGCATGTTGCGCTGGACAAACAGCGTCGCGCCACCGGCGGCGAAGGCCAGCCACGCTGCAAAGATTCCTGTGATCAGGCCGATGCGCGCGCCTGCGCCCATTGTGATCCATGCCGGCTTCTGGCGGCGCATGTAGAGGGTCACCGCCCATGCAGCGGCCGCTCCCATCCAGATCATTCCCAGGCTCCCCAGCGGCGAAGCCGTACTGCAGATCAGTCCGGCAGGCAAGGCAAGTGCCAGGGCAGAGCGGATGGCCGGCCTCCACTCCACCATGCTCGCGTCGTGCGCGGCGGCGGTCCACCGCTCGGTGACTGCCTGGGTCTCGGCCGCTTCGCCGTTATAGACAAGTTGGGGCAGCCCACAGGTTGGGCAAAAGCAGGTCTCCGGCTGAATCGCTTGATGACACCGAGGGCAGGTCACTTCCATGGGGTTCGCTCGTTCCTATTCTAAGCGCACGATGCCACGGGAGTGGCAAGCGGTAAGAAAGCACTCAGCGCGCAACGGCTGGTTGCAGGCGCGACTCCACGATCGCTTCCGCAGCCTTCACAACCTGTTCGAGGGTCATGTCAGTCGAGTCCAGCAGGACGGCATCCGGCGAAGGCTTCAGCGGGGAATCCGCACGATTGCGGTCGCGTTCATCGCGGGCGCGCAGATCGCGGATCACTTCTTCCGCCTGCACCGCAGGTGCAGGGCCCATCTGGTCAAAGCGGCGCATGCCCCGCACCTCAGGCGCGGCGTCCAGAAAAATTTTCACCTCGGCGTGCGGAAAGACCACGGTGCCGATGTCGCGCCCTTCCATCACCACGCCGCCGTCTGCGCCCATCTGCTGCTGCAGGCGCACCATCCACGCGCGGATGGAAGGAAAGACACTGACGCGGGAGGCCGCGTCCGTCACAACCGGGTTGCGGATCTGGCCGGTCACGTCCTCGTCATCCAGCAGGACGCGATTCTCCGCCTCGCCCGCTTCCAGGCGAATGTCTGTCTCCGTGCTGAGTTGTTCCAGTGCGGCGGCGTCATCCAGGGCGACATCGCGGCGCAGAGCCTTGAGCGCAAACGCGCGGTACATGGCGCCCGTCTCCAGGTTCAGCAATCCAAATCGCCGCGCCAACTGGCGCGCAATCGTGCTCTTGCCCGCGCCCGCGGGGCCGTCGATGGCGACGATGATTCTTTTGCCGCTGGAATCGTGCTTTGCCGGATTCGCAAAAGCTGTCATCCGCGCTTCTTCGAGCCCTGCTTGGGTCGTGCGGTAAAGCCGTAGCGCTTGCTACCCGCGCCCGCGCTTGCTGTTGCGGCAGGCTTGCGATTGCCGCGCACGACTCTGGCGTCTTTGCGTGCGGCAGGCGTGCGGCTCAGGCTTCCACTGCGTGTGGAGGCTCCAGGCTTTACAAGAGACTTGGCGGCCGGCTTTGCACTGCGGTTCTTCCATGACGGAACAGCGGCCTTGGCGTGTGCTGCCGGACGGGCAGCGCCGTTCTTATGCGCCTTGACCCTGTTCGAACCTGCACCGTTGCCGGCAGAGCTGCCGTGATGGCCATTCGGTGCTCCGTTCCCATTACTCTTCGGTGCGCTCTTTGCCCAGCGAGCCGGACCATTCGAGCGCTCTCCAGCGGAGCGAGCGGAGCGAGCGGCCGAGGGCCGGGCTGCGCCGCCGCGCCGGTCAGCGGAGGCATGCGCGGGCTTGCGATCGCGGCCGTGCGCTGCGGGCCGGCTCATATGCGGCCGGGCAGTGCTGGACTTGGAAGCGGCCGCAGGCTTGCGCACCGGCGTGCGGTGGGCGTGCGGCTCCTGCGCGGTGTGAGGCCGCGGCGGCGCGGGAGGCGCAGGCGTCTGTGACACGGGCGCGGCCGCCTTGGTGGAGCGCAGGTCTTCTTCGTGATCTCGTTGATGCTGGAAGTAGCTGGATCCCCCAAGCAATGCGCTCGAGTAGAGTGTCGTTGCAGGAGCGAACTCCGGCAACGTGCCTGCCACGTAGAAGTGTGGCGCATGACCCAGCGAAAGCGTGTGCACCTGGCGCGTGGCGACCAGCCCACGCAGCACCTCGCGAATCTTGCTGCGCGAGGTCAGGGGCGACAGAAACACCTCCACGTCTTCCATGGTTGCGGCAATCACCGCTTGCAGGAAGATGGATGCGAGGACTGAAATTGCCGTCACCTGCGAGGTCGATGCGCCCTCGGCGATGGCCTTCTGAAAACGATGACGGAGCAGTTGCCACTTTGCCGGCTGGCCCGGTGCGGCGATCACGGGAATGATGCGCAGTTGCTGCCAGAGCTCGGTGATGGCGCGAATCACGGCCGCCTCGGTCACTTCCCGGCCCAGCGCATGGCGCAGTTGCGCAATGGTCGCATCACCCTGCTCCAGTTGCTTGTAGGTGAGAACGGCCAATTGCGAAACCTGCCTTGAGCCGGTCAGTTGCGGAACCCGGCGCCAGTCGCGGTCGCCGCGCAGGGCATATACGTAGGGCAGCACCCAGCTCGCCACCACGAAGTCCGGCTGTTCTCCCGGCTGTCCCTGCAGATTCAGGCGCACCGCCACGCCGCTCGTCTCCAGACGAACCAGCAATTCCTCGGCGGTAGCAATCAATTTGGAATCCGGCGTCGGCGTCGGCTTGCCGGCAACTGCCTCGATAAAGGACGGCGCAGCCGATGGAGAGAATTGCCGCTTCGGCAGGAAAAGACAGAATCCTGTCTCTTCAATCCATGTCCGGGCCTCGTCCAGTGTTAGAGTCCCGTGTTCGGTGAGGCGCAGCCGTTCGGCGCGCGCAGCTTCAAGTTGCTCCGATGTCAAAGAAAAACCTCGCTTCCAGGCTGGCGCAAGGGCCAGGCCGCTCCGGCTCCTGAGAGCAGGGCGACCACCACACAATCCATTCTAAATGGGAATTAAATTCGATGGAAGGCCCGCTGGATTTCCTTCCACGAGTAATGCAGGGCAATCGGCCGTCCGTGCGGGCAACTTGTTGGATGCTCAGTCTTTGCGAGCTCCGCCAGCAGCCACTCCATGCGCTGGGGGTCGAGCGGGGTATTGACCTTGATGGCGGAATGACAGGCAATGGACGCCGCGATGCGTGTTCGCAGAGCCGTCAAATCCTGGCTTTGCCGTGCCTCGTCCGGCGTTTCGCCCGATTGCTCGATCACCTGGGTCAGCATCCGCTCCAGCGCCGCGCCCTCCAGCCCGACCGGCGCAGCCTTGACCGCAAGTGTATGAGGACCAAAGGGTTCCGCCTCAAAGCCGCTGCGCTCCAGCTCCTCTGCAATCTGCGCGAACACCACCAACTGCCACGGTTTAAGCTCTACCAGCAACGGCATCAGCAGCCTCTGCCGCTGGATGCGCTCGACCTTTCTGTCGCGCAGGATCTTCTCAAACAGCACTCGCTCATGCGCCACATGCTGATCAATAATCCACAGGCCGTCCTCGCCGGTTGCCAGGATGAAGGACTCCCGGAGCTGACCGAGCGGCCGGAGCGAAGCAAGATGATTCAAATGCGCCACGGCCTGCTCGGCTTCCACTCGCGCTGTGGCCCTCGCAGCATCGGCCGGTCCATCGGCCGCAGCCGTATTGCTCTCTGCAAGCAGCACTTCTGCCGCAGCAGCAAATGGCAGGCGTCCCGGCACTGGTGGAACCGGCTTCGGCGTCAGCCGAAAATCCGCGGCTCCTTCGGATGGTTCCAGGTCGGAGAACGGGCCGGAATCCATTGCCGCAGGTGCAAGCCCCTCGCCGGAAGGTGCCGGTTCACCCTGCGGTGCGCTCGGCAGTGGGGAAAGCGCAGGTGGCATCAGCGACGGACTGGCGGTGGGCGCCGCGTCGAGCGCCGCCAGAAAGCCAGCCGCGGGCCGCGCCCGCATCAGCGCATTCCTCAGGCTGTCGCGCACAAAGTCGTGGATTACGTTTTGCTGGCGGAAGCGGACCTCGGTCTTGGCTGGGTGCACGTTGACGTCCACTTCCTCGGGCGGCATCTCCAGAAAGAGCAGCACCACCGGATAACTGGTCGGCGGAATGATGTTCCGGTACGCCTCCGTAATGGCGTGCAGCAGCAGGCGGTCGCGAATGAGCCGCTTGTTCACAAAGATATAGATGGAGTTCCGGTTCAGCTTTTGCAGTTCGGGCTTGGAGTAGAAACCTGTCACGCGCAGCGTACCGGGTTCGCGCTTCGGCTCGTCCGGGTCCTGTTTCCAGGGAGGTGGCGCGGGCAGGCCCACTCGCTCCAGCGGCAATTCGGCGGCAACTGGCAGCAGTTGGGCCAGCGTGTCCTTACCAAAGACCTGGTAGATGCGCTCGGCCGTGCGCGCCACCGGCGGAGCGGCCACCAGCGTGTGCGAGGCCGAAAGCAATTCGAAGTGCTTCTCCGGATGCACCAGCGCGTAATGCGTCACCAGCGCGGTGACGTGGGAGAGCTCCGTGCTCTCCGCGCGCAGGAACTTGCGCCGCGCCGGAGTATTGAAAAACAGGTCGGCGACCGTGATCGTCGTGCCGCGTGGCAGGGCCGCGTCGTCCACGTGGAGAATCTTGCCGCCGGCAATCTCCATGCGCGTGTCCGCCGGCTCATCGCCTGTGGCCGTCTCCAGCGTCACGCGCGCCACGGAGGCGATGGAGGGCAGCGCTTCGCCGCGAAAGCCCAGCGTCGCAATCGAGAGCAGCTCGTCCGCGGTGCGCAGTTTGCTGGTGGCGTGGCGCTCGAAGGCCAACAACGCATCGTCGCGATTCATGCCGTGGCCGTCGTCGACGACGCGAATCAGCCGCCGCCCGCCCGCTTCCACTTCCACGCGGATCCGTGTGGCGCCCGCATCGAGCGCATTCTCGAGCAGTTCCTTCACCACGGACGCGGGCCGGTCCACAACCTCGCCGGCGGCGATCTGGTTGGCGACGTGGTCGGGAAGTACGCGGATGCGGCCCATCAGTCAGTAGGGTAACGCAGCGCCTCCCGTCACAGGTGTTCTGCCGCGAGCCATGGAAACTGTGGAATTCATACAAAGGCAACAATCCCGTCGCGGAATTTTCATCCATCGTTCAAAGATGTGTAACTCCGTTCATCGAAAGTAAACCTGTCTCCCGGGCGGAGACAGCTGCCATTGGTGTGCCCCTCGGTGGTGTGCTCGTTCACCAAAATCAAATCAATAGATCGCCTGACGACTTGAATGGAGGTTCTTGCTGCATGGTACGGAAATGGTTGATCTGCGTGTGTATGGCGCTGTTCTGTGGCGGCGTGTCGTTTGCCGCAAACTTGCGCGTGCAGGGAAGAGTTGTGGACGCTTCGGGCGCAGTAGTTCAAAGCGCAGCGGTCACTTTAACAGACCTGACCACAAATGTTGCGGCTCACACAACAACGGATGCGGAAGGCCGCTTCTCTTTCGCCAATGTTGCTTCCGGCGACCCGCAGATTGTGAGCGTGGAGAAATCCGGATTCGATTCCTTCACGCAGAGGGTTTCGACTGCGGCGTTGAGCTCCTCTATTGATGTCACGATGCATGTGGCGAGCCTGGCTGAGAGTGTGATCGTGCGCGGCACAGTGAATCCGGAGGCCAAGCCGGTTCCGACGCGCGAAGACGTGATGTTGATGCCGGACACGGTGCGCGTGCTCGACCGCCAGCAGTTGGATGTCGGCGGCCCGGTGGCCGGCGGCGCTCAGATGATCCAGGCAACGCCCGGCGCCAATGTGATCGGCTACGGTGAGACCGGCGCCACCAAGTACTCGGTCCTGTTGAACGGAATTCAGCAGGGATGGGCAGGCGAGAACACGGGCTTCATCTCGCCGGGTTCGCTGGGGGTCAACTTCGATGGAATTCCTGTCGACGATCCGGCGACCGGGCTCTGGCAGTCCGCAACGATGCCGGAAAACCTTGTGATGCAGAATCTGGAAGTGACCTACGGACCGGGCCAGCCGATGGGCCGCTGGTACAACAGCGTAGGCGGCTCGATCGAGTTCACTCCGATTCAGCCCACGGTGGACCGTCACTTGAGCATCGAGCTGACCGACGGACCGTATGGCACGCAGAACTTCGCCTTTGTGGGCAACACTGGACGATTCAAAGGCTGGTCCACGGTGCTCGGCGGCGGACTTGGGCGCGGCGACGATTTCCGCGTGGCTCCCGACGGCTTCGGCAACCCCTCCAAGGACGGGTCAGCCTTTGGCAAGACCATCAAGGACTTTTCCGCGGGCAGCCTGACGTTCGGCGCCTTCTATTCAAAATCAGGCGGCTATCGCGCCCAGGTCATTCCCCTCACCGACATTGGCCTGGTCGAACCGAATGGCTCCCACTACAGCCAGCCTACCAGCGGCTACTACAGCGCGCTGCCCTTCGACGCTTATCACAAGTACGACACCAACGAGATGGCTCTCGTCTACGCCCGTGAGAACGTCTTCCTGAGCACCAAGACAACGCTGCAGAACTCGACCTGGTACAACTACATCCGTCGCTTCCATCACCGCACTGCCGACGTCCTCGGCATTGGCGACCAGGTGGACGAATGGAACAACCCGCATAGCGACATCCTCGGCGATCAAGCCGATATGGCCGTGGTTCTCCCGCTCAACACCGTCCACTTTGGCGGCTATGTTCTGCACGAGCTCTACAACACCCGCAACCTCTTCTTCAATCCCGCTGCAGGCGGCAACGGCCAGCTCGAAATCGTCAACAACGGTTCGAAATTCCGTGACGGGTACTTCAGTTTTGATAACGCGGCTTTCTACGCGCAGGATGATTTTCACCCGACGCCCCGCATCCACATCATCCCCGGTGTGCGTGTCGTAGGTTTCGGCACCAACTATAGCGATCAGGCGTACAAGGATTTCACCTTGCCCAAAGGCGTCATCCCGCAGACGCATTGCGCGCTCTATCCGTCAGGTTCTGATCCCTTCAGCAACGTCTTTGGCACGCCCACCAGCGGCGCCACCAACACCACCAAGGACCAGGGTTCGCTCTGCGCGGAGCACGCAAACAGCTCGGCCATTGAGACTTCGATCGACGGTTCCTACACGCCGGTCGATTGGCTCACACTGTACGGCGGCTACGACACCACCTACCGTCCACCCTCAGTGGGCGGCGGCGGCGGCATGTTCCAGGCTGTGGACCCTGCATATTACATTCTGGCTGAAGGCAAGTATGCTCAGGTCGGCGGCAAGGTGCACTTCACGCACGCGCCCGGGCTGGGGAACTTCATTCTTGGCGCCGATTACTTCCACCTCGACTACGTCAATCAGGAGATCGACTACGAGACGGCGGCCGGCGTAACGGGTACGGACGGCGGCAACTCGGCCTTCCACGGCGTCGACATGTTCCTTGACGCCGACCCCAAGAGCAACATCCACTTCTTCCTCAACTTCGCCGGCGAAGTGGCCAACTTCACTTCGTACGTCCTGGGCAACACCATCGCGGCGTGCGCTGCGAATCCTTCCGCGTGCCAGTACTACAACAACCTGCCTGTCTCCTATGTCCCGTCCTACACGCTCAACACGGGCCTCTACTACGGCATCAAATACAGGAACCGTGAATTCCTCGAGCCGCGCTTCTGGATTGAAGGCACGGGTTCGCAGCATATGTGGAACAACAACACCGGCGGACCGGATCGGCAGGCCGAGCCTGCTTACCTGGTATCGAACATGTCCCTCGTTGCTCCGATCACCTTTGAAAAGCAGTCCTTCAACCTGAAGCTGGACGTGCTCAACCTGGCGAACTCGCGGTACAACCAGAACGAGTACATATCGAGCGGCGGCTACTTTGCGCCACTGTTCCCGAATCAGAACGCAGTTCCAAGCGGTTACATCAACGCTTATCCCGGCGCTCCGCGCGCCATCTTCGGCACACTCAGCTATCAGTTCTAAGCTGGTTTCAACCGCGGTCCGGCCGCAACACGGCCGGACCCCCTAAACGCTCGAAGGCCCGCCATCTCAGGCGGGCCTTCAGCGTTCTGCGGAAAATCAATGGAGCGCGCTTACACGCCTACGCCAAACTCGCTCAGAGGTCGTTCACCGGCGTTGGCATAGAAGTCATAGGGCGTACGCTTGCTGAACTTGTAGCGGCTGCGAATCTCGCGGCCCACCACGATGCCCAGAGCGGCGACGGCCATGCCCACGGAGAACCAGCCAATCACGCGCAGAGCCGTGCTGTCGCTTCCTTCTTCATTGGTTGTGAGCGCTTCCGGTTCCGTTGACATGAATGACACGACCTCCACAGTTTCATTCTACTGGATACATGCTTGGACTCAACCTGAATCGATTCGTCGTTCTACAACTTTTGTTGGCTAAAGCGATTCAACGCGGTTCAGCCATTCGATCTTTGCCGTTTCGGGAAGAAAACTCGCGCGGATGGAGTGCGCAGCAAGCCGGCGCAGCTCATCCCGTGTAAATCCCTGCTCTGCGTGAGCCAGCAGATATTCGTTGGCGACATCCGATCCAAAGAACGCCGGATCGTCGGAGTTGAGCGTGACCAGAAGGCCCGCGTCGAAGTACCGCCGCAGCGGATGCGCGGCAAATGACGGACAGACTCCGGTACGCAGGTTCGACGTCGGGTTCAGCTCCAAAGCAATCGCCCGCGCCTTCAATTCGTCCATCAGGGCCGGGTCGTCCGCCGCGGAGAGCACGTGCCCCAGCCGCTCCGAGCCGATGCTGAGTGCTTCCCGGATTGCATCTGGTCCGGTTGTCTCCCCTGCATGGTTGGTCAGTCGCAGGCCGGCCTCGCGCGCCTCCGCGTAGAGCGCACGAAAGGGCTCGGAACCCGTCCGCCTCTCGTCACCGCCCAGGCCGATGCCGATAATGGAGGGATTCTCGCGCCGCATCTCCGCCGCTTTGCGAAAGACCCGTGCCGCTTCGTCCACGCTGAAGTGGCGCACCGCGTCGAAGATCCAGTAGACCGTGAGGCCCAGCTCGCGCTCGCCGCGCATCCGGGCGCGCTCCAGTCCGGCAAAGATCGGCTCGAAGACGTGCGGGTCATGATTGCGCCAGAAATAGATGACGCCCACTGAGATATAGACCTCGGCGTGGACGACCCCCTGCGTAGCGAGTTGCTCTATCATGCGCCACGCGGCCAGTTCATAATCCTCGGGGTGGACAAGCTGACCCGTCACTGCCTTGAAGGCCACCATGAAGCCGCTGAAGTCCGTGAAATGGTACAGAGCTTCAGCCTCGGCTAATGTCAGGGGCGTCTTGTCATGGCGCTGGC
>JAGWML010000070.1 GCA_028873155.1 Acidobacteriota bacterium | reverse complement strand
ACGCATCCGGGTGCGCCCACACTGGTGGACGAGCCTGCTCTTGAGCGTGCCGGCGGCGGCGAGACCTTCGGCAGATCCGGTCTTCTTTTGACCAGCGAAAAACTTCCAGTCATGGAAGGGCAACGTCCACGCACGTATTTTGTGATGGACACCGAGGATATTGCGCGTCCGAGCCTGCTGGCAACGGTTCCGGCGGTGACGCAGCGTGTGACGCGCTCCGACACAGGCACGATTTTCCTTCTGAATCAGGATGGAGTGACGATGGTCCGCAGACCTGCGCTGGAACAGGCGCAGACCGCCCAGGAGAACCCGCACAACTGATTCCGGAAAAGACGGGGGAGCGGAAATCGGATGGCCGCTCCCTCTCGTTTTATCTTCAGGCGGCTGGATGCGCGGCGCGATGCGTCGATTCCGGCCGGGTTGCCTTGCGCGATGTAGCCCAGACTACGAGGACGATACCGGCGATCACCGAACCGGCGCTGGCCAGTTGCGCGTTGGAGAGGCCCCAGAGAATCTTTGGATTGCGCCGGATGAACTCGACCAGGAATCGTGCGAGACCGCTCAGGATGAGGTACTGGCCAAGGATAAGGCCCGTTGGAAACGGCTTCCCTGCCCGCCTCCAAAGCCACCAGCCGATGGCGAGGCCGGCAAGCAGTTCGTAGAGCGGAGTGGGATGGACGGGCACGAAGACTGGCTCGATGCCGTTGGGGAAGCTCATACCCCAGGGCAGATTGGTAGGCAAGCCATAGCATCCGTCGCCCGAGAGAAAGCAACCGATGCGTCCGATGCCATAGCCGATGGCCGCCGAAGGCGCAGCGAGGTCGAGCGTCCGTAGCGCGCCGATGCGCGCCCACCAGCCCTGAAAGAGCAGTGCCGAGATGCCGAAGACAAGGCCGCCAAACCAGGCAAAGCCCGCCGAGTCCCAAAGAACGCGCCAACCTGCCTCGCGAAACTCCGCCGGGGTATCAATCACGTGCCACAGCTTAGCGCCGATGATGCCGGCAACGACCGTGAAAGCGACCATGCTGACCGCGTCTGCCTTAAGTCCGGCGCGCTTGAATCCACGATCCATGAGGACGGCGGCCGTCACCGCAGCAAGCCAAAGCATGAGGCCGAAAGTGGGAATTGGCAAGCGCCAGATGTGGAGGTAAGGAAGCATCCTTCTCCGAGTATAGACGGCCCAAGAAGGCGCGGGAGTTAACTACGGGGTCTGGGAGCAGCGCGCAACGGGACGCGGGCGATTTTCACAGCGTGCAGTTGCGTTAGGGCGGCGGTTTCAGGCGATACTAGGCACATGGCGACAATCACATACCAGGGCCTGGAGGTTCTCTATACCCGCGAGCAGATTGCGCGCCGGGTGGTGGAAATGGGCCTGCAGATCTCGCAGGACCTGAAGGGTGAGAAACTGGTGATGGTTGGTGTGCTGAAGGGCGCCGCCATCTTTCTGGCGGATCTGGCCCGCTCGATCGATGCCGATGCAACCTTTGACTTTGTCGCCGTCTCCAGCTACGGCAAGGGACAACGCTCATCGGGCGCGGTCAAGCTGATCAAGGATCTGGATCAGCCGATTGAGGGTAAGAACGTCCTGATTGTCGAAGACATTCTGGATACTGGGTTGACTCTGGCCTACCTGCGCAAACTTTTTGTACAGCAGCGTCCCAAGTCCCTGCGCATCGCTACGCTGCTCGACAAGCCCTCCCGGCGCATCGAAAAGATCGATGCGGATTACGTAGGCTTCTCCATTCCGAATCTGTTCGTAATCGGCTATGGCATGGACTATGCGGAGCGATACCGCAATCTGCCGGATATCTGCCTGATGTCGCCGGACCATCCGGAATAATCGGCGCCAGGCTGGCGCATTGCGAAGCCTGATTCCCAGCCACCATGGTTGCTTGGATCCCCGTGGAACCACGCACTATACTCAACTTCCGTGGACTCTCCACGGCGGGTCGCCAAGAGCGCGGAAATGCGACCCAAGGAGCGGACCTTATGACATTGACGCCTGCCGGCGAAGCCGACCTGGATTTTGATCACGGAAGCTTTGACGCGGCTGAGTTCACACGCCAGACGATGGAGAGCTGGCAGTCGCTTGCAGCGGTGATCGATCACACCCTGCTGAAGCCGGATGCGACCCGCGACCAGGTGGAGAGCCTGTGCGACGAGACCATCCGCTATCGCTTCGCCTGTGCAATGGTGAACCCGGTATGGGTGCCAACGGCTGTAGGCGTGCTGAACGGCACCGGGATTCCTGTGGGCGTGGTGATTGGTTTTCCACTGGGGGCGTCGCTGGTTTCCACGCTGCGGCAGGAGGCGGCCGCGCTGGTGCGGCTGGGCGCGCGCGAGCTGGACATGGTGATTCCCATCGGGCAGCTCAAGAGCGGCAACAACCAGGCCGTGACCCATGCAATTCAAACTGCTGCAACGGTGGCACACCATCACGGCGCCCTGTTGAAGGTGATTCTGGAGACGGCGCTGCTGACTGTGGAGGAAAAGCTGCGCGGAGCGGAGATTGCAATCTCTGCTGGAGCTGACTTTCTGAAGACCTCTACTGGATTCGCTTCTGGCGGGGCCACAGCGGCTGACGTGGCACTGCTGCGAGGCGTGGCCGGAGCGCGGTGCGGCGTGAAGGCATCGGGCGGGATTCGCAAGCTGGCCGACGCCAAAGCCATGCTGGAGGCCGGCGCCAACCGCATCGGGGCATCGGCTTCCATTGCCATTGTGCGGGAACTCGGAGCCGAGTAGCGCGCCTGAACTTGCGTGCACGAGCGCCAAAGACCAAGGGCAGCCCCTCGCGAGGTCATTCTTTATAACCTAATCCCGGCCAGCGATTTCCCTGACCGATTTACCCAGTCTGAGCGACACGTTCAGATATGATTCCCTACGAAAGCCATGAGCTCATCTTCCCCACCGCCGGAACATCCGCACGAGTTCGAGGGCGACTACCGCCCATCGGAATCAGAAAATCCGCATGCACATCTTGATTTGCAAAACACACGGGTGGAGACGGCTGACCTCACCTATCTGGTGCAGCTTGCCGATGCGCTGAATACCACACTCGACCTTGAGACATTGATGCAGCGAACGTCGGAGCTGGTGCGCGAGGTCATCGACTACCGGATCTTCGCAATTCTCCTGTTGAACGACCGGACACATGAGTTGCGCATGCGCTTCCAGATTGGGCACACACCTGAGGTGCAACGCGCCCGCGTCCCAATGGGCAAGGGGGTTGTGGGGCAGGTGGCGCTGACCCGTCAGCCTCTTCTCATCAACGATGTTTCGACGGTGGAAGGCTACATCTCTGCAAACCCAGACGTACGCTCGGAGCTGGCTGTTCCGCTGATTGCAAAGAACAAGCTCATCGGTGTGATGGACCTGGAAAGCGAGAAGCATGGCTACTTCCGGCCCGATCATCTGCACCTGCTGGCGCTCACCGCTTCACGCATAGCCCAGGCGATTGAGAATGCGCGCCTGTATGCGCGCGTCTCCCGGCAGGCGCAGACGCTGACGGTGCTGAACGAGATCTCTGCCGAGCTGACGTCCATTCTGGATCTAGACCCGCTGCTGGCGCGCATCGGGCAGTTGCTGCGGCGACTGATTGACTACCAGATGTTCAGCATCATGCTTCTGGATAGCAAGAGCGATACGCTCATTACCCGCTACGCGTGGCGCTTTGGCTACGCTCACGCACCGTTGCGCCGGATCCCGATTACGACCGGCCTGGTGGGCGCGGCGGTGCGGGAGTGGCGCCCCATCAACGTTCCGGATGTGCGAAAAGATACGCGCTATCTGCCCATGAATCCCGAAACGCGCTCGGAGCTGATCGTTCCCCTCTTCCACAAAGGGCGCATCATCGGCGTGCTCGACCTGGAACATACGCGGGCAGGTTTCTTCAACGAAGAACATGAGCGCACGCTCACCACGATGGCGGCGCAGGTGGCGATTTCGATTGAGAACGCGCGGCTCTACCAGGCCGTGCGGAGACAGGAGCGGCAACTGGAGCGCGACATTGCGATGGCGCGCGAGGTGCAGTTACGGCTGCTGCCCCCGTCTGCTCCCGAGCACACGCACGCGGAACTTGCGGTGCGTTTTTTGCCTGCACGCACCATCGGCGGCGATCTCTACGATTTTGTGGACTACGGACCGGGACAGACTGCGATTGTCCTGGGCGACGTAAGCGGCAAAGCGGCTCCTGCTGCGTTGTTTGCCGCGCTGGTGAGCGGCATTATGCGCGCGGCGGCTGCGCAGCGGCCCGGCCCGGCCCAGATGCTCACGCTCCTGAACGATGCGCTGCAGGAGCGAAAGCTGGAATCGCAGTACGTCGTCATGATGTTTGCGCTTTGGAATGACGAGAATCGCACGCTGCAAATCGCGAACTCCGGCGCGGTGCAGCCGGTGTTCTGCCGCGGCGGCCAGTCGATGACCGTGCGCGCAGAAGGATTTCCTCTCGGACTCTTTCCCGATGTCAGCTATGAGGAGTTCAACCTGTCGACGCAGCCGGGCGATGCGGTTGTGTTCATTTCAGACGGTATTTTGGATGCGGAAAATGATGCGGGCGAGATGTATGGAGAAGAGCGGCTCTCGAATCTGCTCTGCTCCCATCGCGAACTCCCCGCGGCGGAGATTGCTGAAGCAATCCTCGCAGACGTGACGCGCTTCCAGGGTGGGCGTGACCGCTTTGACGACGAGACGATCATCGTGCTGCGCGTTCGTTGATGCTGCAGTTCGAATGAGCTTGCCGGATTGATAGACTTGAAGAGACATCAACCCTCGGAGAGCCTTTGCACACCGCGACACAAGAACGCATCATCCGTCCCGCGCGCAACATTCTGGGAAGCCTTCGGCTGCCCGGCGATAAATCCATCAGCCACCGCTACGGAATGCTGGCGGCGTTCGCTGAAGGCACATCGCGCTTCACAAACTTCTCCACCGGAGCCGACTGCGCCTCCACGCTGGCCTGCATGGAGGCACTCGGCGCCAGAGTTATGCGGCAACAGGACGGCAGCGTGGAAGTGACGGGAGTGGCCGGGCGCGTTGTGCCGGCAAGCCAGGCGCTCGACTGCGGCAACTCCGGATCAACGATGCGGATGATGTCGGGACTGCTTGCGGCGCAAGAGGGGCGGTTCACTCTTACGGGCGACGCTTCCCTTTCACGCCGACCCATGGAGCGCATTCGCAAGCCGCTGGAGCAGATGGGCGCAAGGCTGACCTTGACCGATGGACATGCGCCGATTGCCATCGAGGGCGCGACGCTGCATGCGGTTGACTATACGACGCCTGTGCCGAGCGCGCAGGTCAAGACATGCGTCCTGCTGGCCGGACTGCAGACCGAGGGCACAACGACGGTGCGCGAGGCGGTGCGCACACGCGACCATAGCGAGTTGGCACTGAGAGCCTTTGGCGCGACGATTGAACGGACCGCAGAGTCGGTTTCGATTCGAGGGCCGCAAGCGCTGCATGCGATTGACGCTGCCGTCCCGGGCGATATTTCTTCTGCGGCATTCTTCCTGTGCGCTGCGGCACTGTTCCCCGGCTCATCGCTGGTGCTGGATGCGCTGGGTATGAATCCAACGCGCGCGGCGCTGCTGGATGTGGTTGCATCGCTTGGGGCGCGCATTGCCGTGCTGAACCTGGAAGAGAAACATGCGGAACTGGTGGGGACAGTGCAGATCTCCGCGCCTGCAAATGGACTGGGCACAGCAAGGATTGATGGACCGCTTGCTGCGCAGCTCATCGACGAGTTGCCGGTGCTGGCGGCGATTGGCCCCTACACCCAGGGCGGCATCCGCATTCGCGATGCAAAGGAACTGCGCGTCAAGGAGTCCGACCGGATTGCGCTGGTGGCGAAGAACCTGCGTGCGATGGGCGCTGAAGTCATTGAGTTTGAAGATGGCCTGGATGTTCCCGGCGGGCAAAAACTGCATGGTGCAACGATTGACGCAGGCGGCGACCATCGCATCGCGATGGCCTTCAGCGTGGCGGCGCTGCGGGCCGAGGGCGAGACGCTCATTCAGGGCGCAGAGTCGGCGGCAATCAGCTTTCCGGAGTTCTTTGATTTGCTGGACCATGTGGCAGACCGGTAGGTCCGCTCAGACACAACAAAAGGCCCGGCGCAATGCCGGGCCTTTCTCTGTTAGCAGATAACACTAGCGCGAGGCAGGAGGCGCAGTTGCAGGCGCGCCCCCACTGGGCGCGGGCTGCAACCCCGGAACAGAGGGACTCGTGCCGACAGTACCCACCGCCGCATCCTGCAGGTTGATGCCGTAGTGCTGTAGCGTGGTGGCCGTAATCTGGTAGAGCGCTGCTCGCGCATTGGCATAGGCTGCGTGCGCGGCAATCAGGTTGTCCTCTGCCACGGCCAGATTGCGCTCCTGCAACAGTACGTTCGCAGTCGTCGATGCGCCCAGCTTCAACTTTTTCTGTTCGGCGTCGAGGCTCTGCTGGTTGTACTTAACTGCGGCATCGTCGGCCTGGACGAGAGCCCGGTCGTTGGTAAGCGCGGATTGGGCGTTGACGACCTGCATGCGGATCTGCGTGTAGAGCTGTTCGAGACGAAGCTCGGCCTGGCGGTATTCCATGAGCGAGCGCGCCTGCGCGGATTGAGCCTCGCGGTTGCGCAGCGGAACGGTCAGGTTGAAGCCGACGCCTTTATCCGGCGCTGTGCTGTTCACCAGGTCGGTGAGCACGCCGCTGTAGCCGGAGGGGACGGGACTCACAGTGCCAGCAGCAAAGCAAGGGTTACCAAAGACGAAGCAATTTGGATTGAGCGGGCCACCCGTGATGGTAGAGCCGTAGTATCCGAAGATGTCGAGCAGGGGCAACAGCCCGTTGCGAGCGCCCTTAAGGGTAATCTCGTCATTGCGGAGAGTGAGCACAGCCTGTTCCAGTTCAGGGCGATTCTTGAATGACGTCTGAACCAGATCCTCCGTCGGCTGCCGCTCCTCAGGAATCTCTTCGAGGCTGATGCGGTCGGTGGGAATGATAGGCGCACTTTCCAGCATTGGATCGTTGAGGTTCCGCGTAATGGCCTGCTTCATGATGAGCTGCTGGTAACTGAGCACGCTCTGCGAGCTGATGAGGGCCTGTTTATCCGTAGCAACCGTGGAGTCGGCATTGACCACATCAAGCGGAGCCATCGTGCCGATCTCGAGCTGCTTGCGCGTGTCACTGTCGACCTGTGTGCTTTGCTCCAGAGCCTGTTGCTTGGCCTGTTCGTCTTCGTAGGCCTGCACGAGGCCCCAGTAGATCTGCTCGACCTGGTTGACTGTGTAGAGAAGCTGCTGGCGGAACGAGGAATCGGTAATGCGACGATCGTTCTGAGCCTGGTACAAGAATCTCTTATTGACCCAGATGCCTGCGCCCTGTAGAAGGTGCTGCGTTACGGTCGCCTTAAACGTGGAGTTGTACACCGGAAAATAGGCGGAAAAGGGGCTGCTCGATGTGGCTCTGTTGTTGTTCCACGAGACTGCCAGAGCGGTCCCGGGATTAAAGCCCTCGTTGTATGTGAAGTTGTAGGTGCTGGTATTCGTTGAGGCCGCCGGGCTGAAGGGGCCTGTTGTCTGCGTGCGGTTCCGATCCCATTGGATGGTCCCCGTGAGCGCAGGGTCGATCAGCGCCGGCGCGGGGCCAGCGCCATTGGTAGTAAGACTCAGTCCGCTGACGCCCGAGCCCGCGCCACCCGAACCGACTGTGGTGCCGCCGGGTCCGCCGCCTGTGGCAAGGATGGAAGGCGAGCCGCCGAGCGTGCCTGTGACAAGACCAGAGGGCGCTCCCAGGATCAGGTTGCCAGATTTTGCGCGCAGGATATCTGTGTCGGCGATGTCGAGGTCGTAGCGCGCGATGGCAATGTCGTAGTTGTTCTCGACTGCAAGCGCAATCGCGTCCGAGAGGCTGAGGTAGATCTTGCCATCCTTGACAAGATTGGTGAGGCGCACGGAGTTGGCAAAGCTGGCCTCGCCGATAGTCGTGGGCCGGTACCAGTTGATGGGACTGCCCAGTCCCCGGCCTGCCGGCTTGCTGAAGTCGCGCTCCGTTTGGCGGAGGTTCAGCGGCTGGGTAAGGACCGGAGCGGGAGCTGAAGGCAGTGCGGAGGCCGATTTCTCAGGCTTCTTTTCGCCCGCACCGAGCACATCACCTGCCTGCTGCGCAAAGCCCGAGGGCATACATGCCGAAAGCGTGAGCATGGCCGCGGCAACGGCGCGCAGTTGCCTTGCGGCATGCGCTCCGCCTGGCTGTGCATTCCCGATCTGCTTCAACACACGAGTACCGAACAAATGCATGATTCATCTCCACGGTTTGCTGGGCATGTGGGGTGCCATTGTTCAAGACGTTTGAAGGGGCCTGCCGGACGCATTTTTGTCGTACCTGCGCGCCTGCCTGCCCGCTGCCAGTAAGAATCCCTTACTCTGAATGCATACGCGGGAGGCATGCAATTCGTTCCCGCGAGACGATTTGTTGTTGACCGAGCGAGCGATGGAATGCCCGAGAAAGCGCGGTACAAAGGACTCAGTATAGCGCAGCCGTACCGTTTACCATTTTGACGATTTAAGTAAACGCAACTGTTAACGAGAAAGATACCTGTGACAACCGACTCCACTTCCGATCCGCAGCGGCACACCTGGAAGCTGACCCTGAGCTATGACGGGACGGACTTTCACGGCTGGCAGGTGCAACCGGGCGTGGCGACGATTCAGGGCACTTTGAAGGAAGCGCTGCAGCGGATCACCGGCGAAGCGCCGTTGCCACAGGGCTCAGGCCGGACGGATGCAGGAGTCCATGCGCTGGAGCAAGTCGCCAGCTTCTCGTTGATGGCGGCCATTCCTGCGGAGAACCTGGTACGCGCTCTGAACCGCACGCTGCCCGCTGCGATTCGTGTGCTGGCAGCTGAAGTTGTGGCCGACGGTTTTCATGCCCGGCACGATGCTTCCGCCAAAACGTATGAGTACCGCATTCTACAAGTCCGGCGAAGTGCGGGCGCGATCTGTCCGCCGTTTCTCGCACGCTATGTCTATGCGTGCCCATGGCTGCTGGATGCGGACGCGATGCAGCAAGCCGCCGACTGTTTTGCAGGTGAGCACGATTTCGTCAGCTTTGCGGCGACAGATCCAGACCTGGCCACGCGGACGGTCGGCGTGGAAGCCGACTCGGCGCAGCAACCCGCCATTCGAACAATTTTCAGCTCGCGCTGGGAGCGTCAGCCCTGTGAGGCCCGGGAACTGCTGGTCTATCGGGTGCGAGGCAATGGATTTGTGCATCACATGGTGCGAAACCTGGTGGGCACGATGGTGGAAGTGGGCCGTGGAGCATTGAACGCAACTGCGATACCTGCAATTCTCGCCGCGCGCGATCGCGGGGCCGCGGGGCCCACCGCACCGGCGCGAGGACTTTTTTTGCATTCGGTGGAGTACGACGCGGCAGTGACCAGCGCGGCCAGCGCTTCCGGCTGAGAGGCGCTTCCCTGCTAACCTGAAGTCAACTCTCTATGGCTCACTCTTCCAGCAAGTCGGCGTTTGCGCGCGTGACAGATCTCGCCTCGCGCCGGCCGGTGCATGGGGCCTTTGCTTGGCTGCACACTCATGGTGAACGCATTCTGCAGTGGCAACTGGAGCTATCGAAGATCCCCGCGCCGCCCTTTGGTGAACAAGCACGTTCGGCATGGATCCGCGAGCGCTTTGCCGAGATGGGACTGACGGCCATCGCAACCGATGTGGTGGGAAACGTAATGGGCAGTGTGCCTGCAGCACATCTGCCGGCGGAGAGCAGCGGCCCGATTGTGGTGCTCTCTGCCCATCTGGACACCGTCTTCCCTGCCGATACGCCGCTGCATCCGCTACTCGAAAGCGAAGACGGCCATCGGCGACTGACCGCACCCGGCGCATGCGATAACGGGGCAGGCGTTGCGGGGTTGCTTGCGATTGCGCAAGCGGTCGTCCATGCCGGTGTACAACTTGCAGCACCTTTACTTCTGCTGGCCAATGTAGGCGAGGAGGGCGAAGGCGATCTGCGCGGTGTTCGGCATTTCTATGAACAGCCAGAGCTGGCGGGGCGAGTCGCGGCGCACATCGTGCTGGATGGCGCAGGGGCCGATTCAGCCGTGACGCAGGCTTTGGGCAGTCGCAGGTTTCAGGTGACTGTGAACGGGCCGGGCGGGCACAGCTTTACCGATGCAGGCACGCCCAATCCGATTGCCGCACTGGCGGCCGCCATGACCCGAATGTCCCAGGCACGATTGCCCGAGGAGCCGCGCACGACGTTCAATATCGGCACGATTCATGGAGGCACAAGCGTCAACTCAATCCCTGAGAGCGCGACCGCTTCCATTGATTTCCGCTCGACGAGCGCGGACGAGTTGGTGCGGCTTGAGGTTGCTCTGCATCGCGCGGTTGAAGATGCCGTGATGCAGGCCAATGCCGCCGCGCCGCAGCTCCGCAGCCGGGGCCTGCTCACCAGCAGCGTGCGCAAGATCGGCGACAGGCCTACCGCAGAGCTTCCGCAGGACTCCCCGATGCTGGAGGCGCTACGCGCGGTGGACCGGCATCTAAATCTGCGCACCGATCTGCGCCTTGGCTCAACGGACGCCAATATCCCGCTGGCCCTTGGAATTCCGGCGCTCTCGATGGGCGCGGGCGGCGAGGGTGGCGGCGCACACACGCAGGCAGAGTGGTTTATCGACAAGGGCCGCGAGCATGGGCTGCGCCGGGTTCTGCTACTCACGCTTGCCATGACGGAATGGGCGGCAGAGCAATAAGCGCGGAGATTTCTGCTAGACTCCGCGCATGCGGATCCTCCCTCTGGCTACGATTGCCCTCGGTGTCGCTGCGTCCCTCGCCGCGCAGGTTGCAGATCATTCCGCCCGAAATGCCGAAAACAAAACCCAGCCGCCACCGGAGACCATCTTTTACAACGGAGTGATTTATACAGGCGAGGGTTTTGCTGAAGATCACCCGCATGCGGTGCAGGCGCTGGCAATTAGTGGTGGCAAGGTTCTTGCCGTCGGGTCGGACCGCGCGATACTGCACCTTGCAGGACCGAACACTGCATTGGTCAACCTCGACACGGAGCACACCAGCACGTACATCTTTCCCGGCTTCAACGATGCGCACACCCACCTGGCAAGCGCGGGAGAGACAAAACTACATCTTGATCTGACCGGTGTGAGCTCGCTGGACGAGATGCTGACAAAGACAGCAGCCTACGCGGCGAGCTTGCCGCCGGGCCACTGGATCGTCGGCGGCAACTGGGACCATACGCTGTGGGCGCAGCCCGTGCTGCCCACGCGCCAGGACCTGGATAGGGTGACGGGCGACCATCCGGCGTTTCTCGATCGCATCGACGGGCACATTGCCATCGCCAACTCGGCCGCACTGGCGGCCGCGGCCATCACCGGCAAAACTCAGCCTCCCGAAGGCGGGGCCATTGATCTGGACGCCAATGGAGAGCCCACAGGGATCCTGCGTGAATCGGCTCAGGGCCTGGTAGAGAAGGTCATTCCATCGCCCACGCCGGAGGAACGCCGCAAAGGCGCTGCGCTTTCTGTTGCGGATGCTCTCTCCCACGGAGTCACCAGCGTGCAGGACTTCAGTGACTGGGCGGACTTTCTGGTCTTTGAAGAAATGGAAGAGCAAGGGACGCTGCATCTCCGCATCTCTGAGTGGCTGCCCTTCAAAGCTCCGCTTGGCGATCTGCTGAAGATGCGTGCCCATCATGATCGGAATGACCCCATGCTCCACACCGGAATGCTGAAGGGCTTTATGGATGGCTCGCTCGGCTCGCGCACCGCGGCGATGAAAGCGCCGTATGCAGACGATCCAGGCAATCGCGGCCTGCCGCAGTACGACCAGGCAGAGCTGAACAGGATGACGGTGGAGCGCGCGAAGGCAGGATTCCAGATTGGATTTCACGCGATAGGCGACCGTGCAGCGGCGATGGCGCTCGAAGCGTTCTCGCAGCCGGGCGTCTCGCATACGGCGCGCAACCGCATCGAGCATGCGCAGGTGGTGGACCCGGCGGACATTCCCCGATTCAAGGAGCTGGGCGTGATTGCATCGATGCAGCCCAACCATTTGCTGACTGACATGAACTGGGCCCAGTCGCGGCTGGGTCCGCAGCGCGCGACTTACTCGTACGCCTGGCGCGCCTTTCTCAAGGCAGGTGTGCCTCTTGCCTTCGGAACCGATTATCCAGTTGAACCGATTACGCCATTTCGCGGAATCTATGCGGCAGTGACGCGCATGAACGTGGAGGGATCGAAGACGTATTATCCAGCGAACGCGCTCTCGCGCGGGCAGGCGCTGGCAGCGTACACACAGGGCTCGGCTTACGCCG
>JAGWML010000069.1 GCA_028873155.1 Acidobacteriota bacterium | reverse complement strand
TGACGCCGTGAAACAGTTCCACTGGTTTTCTGCCTTCCTCATGACCGGACCGTATCCGGTCGCGGCGTTCAAAAACTTCAACACTTCACGTCTGGTCGTGGACCAGGCGCCCGCACCGTTAAATGGAGACCATCTCTCCGGCCTTCATTCGATTCAAGTGCGCTTCAAATATCACTCGCGAGACATAGACCGCCGTGAACAGGTTGGCCGCCAGACCGAACGTCAGCGTCACCGCAAAGCCTTTCACTGGCCCCGTGCCAAAGAGAAACAGAATGCCCGCCGACACAATCGTCGTCACGTGCGTATCAAAGATCGTCGTCCACGCATGGGCAAAGCCTTGGTCAACCGCTGCAGAGGCCGCCTTGCCTGTTCTGATTTCTTCCCGGATGCGCTCAAAGATCAGCACGTTCGAGTCGACGCCCATACCGATGGTCAGGATGACGCCGGCAATGCCGGGCAGGGTGAGCGTTGCGCCCGAAAAGCCCATAAATCCGAGCAGAATCACAAGGTTCAGAAACAGTGCGAGATCGGCATTGATTCCCGCGCCCTTGTAATAGAACAGCATGAAGGCCATCACCACGAGCACGCCCACAATGGCCGCGGTCACGCCTTCGCGAATCGAATCGGCGCCAAGCGAAGCTCCAACCGTACGATCTTCCAGATAGTTGAGCGACGCCGGCAGCGCGCCGGTTCGCAGCATCTTCGAGAGGATTTCAACCTCGTCGGCCGAAAAGCTGCCGCGAATCTCGCCCGAGTCGCGGATGGCGCTTTCGATGTTGGCAACCTCGCGGACGCGGCCGCCGAGCACGACTGCCATGCTCTTGCCCACGTTCTGGCTCGTGTAGTCGTAGAACTTGTCACCAGCCTCGTTGGTGAGGGTAAAGCGGACCGTGCGCTGGCCTGTGTTGCTGTCAGTCCCTGGATCTGCCGACCGGAAGTCGCTGCCGGCAACAATCGAGATACGTTGCAGCACATAAACGCTATCCGCATCCGACCCGGTTGCCATTGCGCCAGAGCCGTGCACCATCGCCTCGTCCGGAGGCAAGGTGCCACCCACGCTGGCCAGTGCTGCCTGTTCGTCCGGATACGGGCCACCCACCACGGCGTGGATTTCAAGCCGCGCGGTGGACTGAATGATACTCTTCACGCGGTCCAAATCGCTGATGCCCGGGAGCTCGACCAGGATCTCGTCCTTGCCCAGGCCGTACTCCTGGATCACCGGCTCGCTCACGCCCAGAGTGTCGACGCGGTCGCGAATCGTTTCGATGGCCTGCTGAACGGTCTTCTCTTCCAAAGCCGACTCCACCAGAGGCTTCATCGCAACCGTAAAAGCAGTGTCCCCACCGGCTCCTGTGATGTCGTATTCACTGGAGTATTTATTGTCCAGCAGGGTTCGGATCGCGCTCGCCTGGGTTGGGTTCGTCCCCTCGATGCGGATCGACTCGGGCTTTGCCGGATCCGGCTTGTACACCTGGGAAAAGCTCAGGTTCGCGCCCTTCAGATCCTGTTGAATCCGCGCCACCGTATTGTCGGTCTCCGCGCTCACCGCCTCCGGGACAACAACCTGGAGAATCAGGTGCGCGCCGCCACGCAGATCGAGTCCGAGATGAATGCGCTTGGTCATGGCCTCTTCCAGCGCCTTGCCGGACAGTCCGGATGGCACGCCAAAGATGCCGTAGATAAAGACCACCAGCACTGCTACGATTGCCGCAATCTTGCTATTAAGATTCTTCTTCATTTTCCTGTTTCTCTGCAGAAAACCACTGTGCCGTCATCCGGGCGCCCGCAAACATGCCATTGCTGCACGTCTCTGGCGCAAATCTCATCCTAGGGCTGGAAAGCCCTGCAAGGCTAGTCGAAAACTCAGCCCTTCTCAGCTTCCTCCGTCGTCACAGATGCAATGGCGGTTTTTGCCACTTCCATCTTGAGGTTATCCGGAGCCACCCGGATGATGATGGCATCATCCTTGATGGAAAGAATCGTTCCTCGAATGCCGCCGGCGGTCGTGACCCTGTCCCCCGCCTTGATGCTTCTCAGCATCTCCTGCCATTGCTTCTGGCGCTTCTGCTGGGGGCGAATCATTACAACATAGAGCACCGGGATTAGCAGCAGAGGCAGCAATGTAACGAGGCTGCTGCCCGCACCTGCTGCGGGCACTGCCGCCCAGATTGCCAAAGTGGTTGCCACACTCATCCTTTACTCGCCTTCGCCGCGCCATTCACGCGACAGCGAAGACGCGCCAGCCCGCGGGCCGCACGTCGTTTGAAATTTGTCTCCGGGAATCGTCCTGGCCGTCGTTCCATCCGGACTGGCGCTGGAATGAGAGCTTCCGTTGCAGCGTATCCTGAGCTTCGTCTCGCTCAGCCACGCCATTTTCGGTCAACCCCTGCCACCGTTTCTTTCCTGTTCGACAAGGCTATCCTCCGCCCGCCAATCTACAGGCTTTGCAGGATTCACCTGCACGACGCCTGTACCGGATGCCGAAAGAGTACCTAGCAAGATAAGAAACGCGCAGCCCTTGAGGTGTCAAGAATGCAGGCCTGTCAGAGCGCTTCTTCCTTTGAGAACGTCATGACAAATGCCCCGTGCAGGGCCTCGATTATGAGCTTTCTGCTGGGGATACGGGCTCCCAATCCCAGTTTGGCGGCGATCAATGCTCGTAGATTCGCCTGTATGCGCATCTACCAACGGATCGGGCCTTTATCGATCCGGCCGCCAGTACCGCACCTCAGGCTGTGCACAGGCCAGGCAAAGCAGCTCCCCATCTCGCTCGATGAACCGCCCAAAGTTCACCCCTTCCCCGCAACGCGGGCACAAGAACCTCTCGCCCCTCTGGCCGGGGAGCTCGGCCGGGTCAACATCCACCTTGACCCAGTCGAACTCGAAGAGGTCGCTGTCACTCAGTTCCCGATACGCCTTCATCTGCTGCTGGCTCTTGCTTTCGATCTCGGGATACTTGTGCCGCGCCAGTTCCCGCGAGCTTTCCAGCGCCACCACGCGGACACCCCGGCTCGTCGCTAGATCGACAAACGTGGCCGCCATCTTGCCCCAGTCGCGAAACTTGAGCGTGCGCTTTCCAAGCCGGCAGCCCGTCACCAGAGCAATTGCATCCGTAGCGCAGCGATCGATTTCAACATAGGTCACCAGCCGCTTGCGATCGGCACCGCGCGGGTCTTCAATCTCCAGTTGCTTCAGGCCCAGCAGCGCCATCCGCACGCCCAGAATCTGTCCCGCGCACAAGTGTCCGTGGGCAACTTCCGCCTTCTCCAGCAGCGTTTCAAGGGATTCCATATCTACTCTCGATTCCCCGACAGCGGTCAGTCTAGTTCGCTTTGGAAGAGGCCGCCGGCTCTGTTTCGTCGCCGGAATCCTCCACCAGAACAGCTGAGCCGGGAATGATGTCAAAACTGACCGCGTCCTTGCCCGCCGCATGAAACACAGCCCGCAGAGGCTCGCGCTGCCATTCCACTGGTGCACATGCGGTGGCGGGATCCCGGTCCGGATCGAACGCATCCAGCTTTTTGGCCAGAACCGGCTTCCGCACTGCCAGTTGCGCAACGACCGCGTACAGACTCTTGCGGCTGGCCGTCACGCCGCAATACGCCGCATAATCGCGAAACCAGCCAATCTGGCTCACTCCCGGATCGTAGTCCGGCAGCTTAAGGGCGGTCACGCGTCCTGTGGTGCGATCCACCAGCAGCCAGGGGCCGCGTTGCCACACCCAATGGCCCTGCTGGTCTTCAGGCAGCGCATCATTAATCTTGAGCACGCGCCGCACAACGAAGCTGCGATCCGTAATGTCATGTGAATCGCCGGTGGTCCACTCCTTCACCTGTCCGTCCACGAGGAGTGCCCGAATCTTGAGTTCCTTCTCTCCGGCCTGGGCTCCCGCCGGGTCGCCGGCTTTGGAATAGGGAACCTTTTTTGCTGCGCCCAGAAAGACCGCGTGGGGCTTGCGTCCAGCAGCTCTCACTACCGGGGACGCAACACAGATCAGGAGCAACGCTCCCGCCAGCGCTTCGAGACCTCGATGGACCCCGTGCATCATCGCCCCTGAGCCGCTTCCACCGCGCGCGCGACACGGAAAGCGGTGCCCTCCTGCATGTGACCGGCCAGCACCTGCATGCCCACCGGCAAGCCCGCCTTTGTCGTTCCGCACGGCACACTCACCCCGCAGATGCCCGCCAGGCTCGCCGTCACGGTATAGATGTCGGCGAGGTACATCGCCAGTGGGTCCCCGGACTTTTCGCCCAGCTTGAAAGCCGGGATCGGCGAGGTTGGCGTGACAATGGCATCTACGCCGGCGAACGCATGTAGAAACTCCTCTGCCAGCAGCCGCCGCACCTGCTGCGCCTTCAGGTAGTAGGCATCATAATAGCCTGCACTCAGCGCGTAGGTTCCCAGCAGGATGCGCCTCTTGACCTCGGCCCCGAAGCCCTCGTCGCGCGAGTGTCGGTACATCTCCGCCAGCGTCGCCGAAGACGCCGAGCGGTAGCCATACCGCACCCCGTCGAACCGCGCCAGATTCGCGCTTGCCTCGGCCGTGGCCAGCAGGTAGTAGGTGGGGATGGCATACCGGGTCTTTGGCAGCGAGATCGCCTGAATCGTGCAACCGGAGGCCCGCAGGGAGTCGATCCCCGCTTCGATCGACGCGCGCACCTCATCATCCAGCCCCTCTGCAAAGTACTCCGCAGGCACGCCGATGCGCAGCCCCTCAACTGGCTTGTCAATTTCGGCCGCATAGTCCGGGACCGGCGCAGGCGAACTCGTCGCATCTCTGGGATCATGACCCGCAATCACGCCGAGCAGGGTCGCGGCATCCTTTACATTCGACGCGAACGGTCCCACCCGGTCCAGCGACGATGCAAAGGCGATCAGGCCGTATCGCGAAACACGCCCATAAGTGGGCAATACGCCCACCACCCCGCAAAAACTAGCCGGCTGGCGAATCGATCCGCCCGTGTCGGTACCCAGTGTCGCAACCGCCAGATTCGAAGCCACAGCCGCCGCCGAGCCCCCGCTCGAGCCCCCCGGCACACACTCGGGATCCACAGGGTTCCGCACCGGCCCATAGGCGGAGTTCTCATTCGACGAGCCCATGGCAAACTCGTCGCAGTTAATCTTGCCCAGCAGCACCGCACCCGCCGCTTCCAGCCGCGACACTGCCGTTGCGTCGTAGGGCGGTTCGTAGCCTTGCAGTATCTTCGATCCCGCCGTCGCCGGAGCACCCTTCATCACCAGGACATCCTTGATGCCGACTGGAATCCCTGCTAAGGGCCCCAACGAATCACCCTTGGCCGCCGCGGCATCCACGCGTCCCGCCTGCTCCAGGGCCCGCTCGCGCGTGAGGCTCAGGTAGACATTGAGCGATGGATTTTTCTTCTCGATGCGCCGGTAATATCCCTCTGCAAGGTCGACCGCCTTAACCTCTCCCGATGCGATAGCGGAACGCGTCTCAGCCAGGGTCTTTGGCAGCTCCACCAAACTCTCTGTCGTCTTTGCGTCGCTCTGCAAGTGCGCTTTCCTCTCTGGGATTGCCGGTTGTTACCGCACAGCGTGCATCTGGAATCGGCCTTTCGCGAAACAGGCTTATCGCTCAATCACTTTGGGCACTTTGAAGAATGCCTGGTCGGTCTCCGGCGCCTGGGCCATTACATCCGCGCGACCCAGTCCGGCCACCCGCTCGTCCTTCCGCAGCACGCTCACACCACCGGCGCCAGGCAGCTCGCCAACCTGCGCCAACGGAGTCACACCCGCGGTGTCCAGCTCATTCAACTGCGCCACGTACTCCAGAATCGCATTCAGGTCGTGCAGCATCGGGCCTGACTCTTCCGGAGTCAGCTCAAGGTTGGCCAGCTCTGCAATCCGCTTTACATCCTCAACCGATACCCTGCCCGTCATGCCGCGCTCTTCCTCACATTCCAGTTTCCCGCTCTGTCATCCATGGCCTGAAGCTCAAGTATATCCGGTCCTCCGATGCCGCTCAGTCCACGGTCAGCGTCACCGTCGCGTTATGAGATACGCCCGCAGCGGTCACCTTCACCACCACCTGGTACGTGCCCGCCGGTGTCGTTCCCGGTGGTGCCACAGGAGGTGTGGAATTTGTGCCACCGCCCGCTCCCGAACAACTGCACACTCCTCCGGCCAGCAGCAGACCTGCCATCGCCAGCAGAAGCTTGCGTCTTCTCTTCCATGTCAGAGGCAGCACCGCAAGTCCCCATGCCGCAGGCCACCCACCCCACCCGCGACTTGGGCCGGTTCGTGCGACGCTTGCAGCCTGCCCTGTCGCGATCTGGACCGTCGCCTGGCTCGTTGTGTTTGCCGCCACGGAATCCGTCGCCGGGTTGAAGGTGCATGCCACATTGGCCGGCACGCTCCCGCACTGGAACGTGAATGTGATGGGCACCCCGCCCTGAGGCGTCAAAGCAAGAGTAAAGCTGGCGGTCTGCCCGCTTGCCACGGTGAAGCTGGACTGTCCGATCACTGTCGCCGTGAAGTCGAATCCGGCACCCGACAGCGGAATCTGCGCGGCGGACGCCATCGCCGTGCTGCTTACCGTCAGGTTCCCCGTCTGGTGTCCCGTCTGCGTAGGCGCAAAGGCAACCACCGCCGTGCAGCTCGCTCCCGGGCTCAGAGCGCCGGTGCACGTATCGCTTCCAAGTTGAAATGGGCCTGAGACGCTCAGCGTCAGGCTCGGCAAGGCCACGGCGCTCGTATTCGCAACCGTGATGGTCTGCGCTGCACTCGTTCCTCCTACTCCGGTCACCGGGAAACTCAACAAGCCGGGAGTCACCTGCACTGAGCCCGCTTGGCCGCCCAGACCGGTCAACAGCACGCTGGCCGGCAAATCATTGGACGAGCTGACTGTCAGCGTCCCCGTAGCTTGGCCATTCGCAGTTGGCGTGAACACAAGAGAGGCCGTGCAACTCGCTCCTGCTGCGAGGCTCGTTCCACAACTCGTCTGCGTCACGCTGAAGGGTGCGGCAGTTGTCAGGATCAGGTTGCTGACGGCCGCCTGTCCCGTATTGCTTACCGTCACGGTCTGAGCCGGGCTGGCTTGCCCCAGCGTTGCTTCGATAAATGTAAGTTGCGCCGGGTTCACATTCAGTCCGGCAGCCGCCTGTCCGCTTCCGCCCAGCGCCACTGTAGCCGCCTTCACGCCCAGCGTAGATGAGGTTACGGTGAGCGTCGCCGTACTGCCGCCCGCCAAAGCGGGAGTAAACACAATCTGCGCCGAACAACTGCTTCCGTTCGCGAGCGTTGCGCCGCAGTTGGTTGAACCGACTGCAAAACTCAATGCCGACTGCCCCGTGATTTGAAATCCGACATTGGCCAGCGGCGCCCCGCCCACATTGCTTACGGTCAAGGTCAGCGGCGCGGAGGCAACGCCGGTCAGCTGAGCCGGAAAGCTGAGAGAGGACGGGCTGACAGAAAAAGCCGGCGGCAACAGTCCGGTTCCAGTCAGCGCCACCGTCTGCGATTTGAGAATGTCGGAGACCGTGATGGTTCCATTCTGCGTTCCCGCCGCAGTGGGAGTAAAGGTCACACTAAGCGAACAGTTCGATCCGGCCGCGAGCTGCGTGCCGCAGTTGCTCGCCACCTGGTATGGGCCACTCACAGCCACGGCAATCGATGTCAGCGGCTCGCCTCCTGAGTTGGAGAGCTGCACTGCCTGCGCGGCCGAAGTCTGCCCGACAATTGTGCCACCAAACACGAGTGACGATGGCGAGAGCGTATCCGTCGGCGGAGCGGCACCCACGCCGGACAGCGCAACGCTCTGCGTCCCATCGGTGGTGGTCAACGTCAGTGCACCTGCCGCCGCGCCCGTTTGCGTCGGCGCAAACTCAACTGTCAATTGGCAGGCGGTGCTCGCGGCGATCGAGCTGCCGCACGCGTTGCTTGCCAGCGCAAACGGAGCCGCTACGCTCAAGCTGTTGATCGCCACCGCGCTCGCACCGCTGTTCTGCACGGTCACTTGTAGGGCGCTGGAGGTCGTCCCCACTTCAATGGAACCAAAACTGACCGACGTTGGCGAAAGCTGAACAGCGCCAGCGCTCGCTCCCGTGCCGCTCAGCGCGACCGTCAGTTGCCCGCCCGCGACATTGGCGCTCACGGTCAGTTGCCCAGTCCTGGTGCCGGTCTGTGAAGGAGTAAATGTCGCCTGAATGGTGCAGCTGCCGCCGGCATTGACCGTTGCATTCAGACAGTCGTCCGTCTCTGCAAAATCTCCCGTAACTGTCACCGCTGTCGGCACAAGCGCGATGCTGCCCGTATTCGTCAGGGTCACGGTCTGTGCCCCGCTCGTGCTGCCGTACGCCTGGCTCGCAAAACTCAGTGAAGCAGGAGCCAATGTCGCAGTCGTAAGTTGTGTGCCCGCGGTCCATAGAGGAATCTGCCAGATTCCCCGCCCGAAGGTCCCTGCCGCCAACACCTCGACAGAAGCCACGGCTGGAGAAGCGCTCAGCGCCACCACCGGCGCCTGCGGAAGGCCTGCGCCAAACGGCGCCCAGCAATTCGAAGCTCCGGCCGCACAGATTCCGATCTGCCGAGTCGAAAACACGCCCGCGTCCGTGGCCAGATACACCGTGTTCGCATCCAGAGGGTCCACAACCACACTGCTTGCCGGCGTCTCAGGCAGGTTCGACGAAAGCGCCGCCCAGTGCGCTCATCCGTCGGTCGAGCGATACAAAACCCGCACCGCCTGCTGGGGATTGCCCATCCCCTCCACGGTCACATAAACGGTGTTGCCCGTCGTGTCATGCGGATCGATATAGATGCTGGAAATGTCAAAACCGTAGATATTGAAGCCAGCCGTGTCGTTCGAGACAGGATTGAGCGTGAGATCCTGCCAGGCGGGCTGCGTCGCACTCGACGCATTCAAGATAGCGCGAAAGATGTGGCCGGCCTTGTTCGCTCCCCCGTCCAGCGGTCCGTCCATACCCACATACATGACCTCGCTCCCGCCCGCAAGCGGCATGGCGGCCAGTGAACGCACTAAGGCATCGCCGCTGCAAGAAGCCTGCCCCGTCACGCCATCCAGAAATGGACTGATCGCGTTGGACCCGCTCCAGCTGCTGCCATTCGCCGGTCCTCGCCAGATGCGGCATGTGCCAATCAGCAATTGCGTCGAGTCCAGAGGGTCCACCAGAAACGGCGCTGGAGCCGTCATCGTCTGCCCGTCACCTCCCACGTCCGCATCGCTCACTACCGGCGAGACACCGAAGTCGGCCGGCGCGCACGGACCGCTCTGCGAGCAAAGATGGATCGAAACGCCCGCCTCGTTGTTGACGTACCAGTTCGCAGGGTTGCTCGGATCTACCGCAACCGGACCGCCTTCGCCACCCACAATTTGCGGCCAGACCACCGTTGCACCCGCTGTACTCTTCACGCCAGCCGTTCCATTCGCGCCGAGGCCAGCCATCATCGTGTACGGCGAGACGGGAATTGCGGAAAGGCTCTCCACTTCGGCCAGCGAACCCAGGCCCGCATTCAGATTCTGAAAGTGCGTCGCATCTGTTGCATTGCAAACCGTGCCGGTCTCCCCGATCGCATCCATGGAGCGCCACAGGCCGCTGTCATTGCCAATGAACACTTCCAGGGAGTTCGCCGGATTCCACGCGAGGACGTGCTGATACGGCCCTACTTGCGCGCTCATGCAGCTGGTCGCATTCGTCGCATTGCGCCACACGCAGCCCATTGCCAGGCTGCACTTCCACAGGTCGTTGTCCCCCGCCATCAGCAGCGTGTCCTGTCCCGAAGGAACGGCAGCAAGTGCCAGATCGTAGTCTCCATTCCGAATGGTCGCCACGCCCATCATCGGGTCATTTGTTTCTAGAGCGCTGGTTGACCACTGCGTAGAAAAATTGATCGCGGCACTGCCGCACGCGCCTCCGCTGAGCTTACAGGCATCCTGCCACAGGCCCTGGTCCTGGTTGAACACATCCACGGTCCACGCGAAGGTGTCACCTGTTTGCGGATTGACCGCAAGTGCACCGCGAAGGATGGGGCAAGCTGTTGAACCAATCGAGCCGATATTTGTTGGGCACATCGACCCGCTCAGTCCACTTCCCGGCTGGGTAGTCAATCGCATCCAGTGGATTCCATCCGGCGACTGGTAGTACCCGTGATAGCGCACTGCCGCGATGAAAAGCTGCCGCACCGGATTCCACACCACGGCGGTCGCCGCGTTCCCATGCGGCATGGCGTACGCATCGGTCGGCCCCTGCACATCAGAGCCGCTCGGGTCGGTGATCGTTGCAAGGTGCCACGTCGCCCCACTATCAGCCGAGTAATACAGCCCCTCATAACTCACCGACGGGCGCTCAGCATCCACCAGCGTCCCCTCATACGCCTGCGAGACTGCCGCGACCACAAGCTGCGGTGTAACCGTGCTCCACGCAAAGCCGGCAAAGCCCTCACCGAGAAACGTGTAATCCTGGATCCCCAACCCCTGTTCCACATCTGTGGTCTGCTGAATCAGGCTCCAGGTGTTGCCGCCATCGGTGGATCGTAGAATCCCCGCGCCATAGTAGGAGTCCAGCGCATCATTGGGATCGCCCGTTCCGGCCAGCACCACGCCCGTGCCGCCCGGCTGCACGGTCACCGCGCCAATGCTGATTGAGGCATCCAGAGCATTGCTCATCGCAGCGGCTATATCGGTGAGCGGCGTAAAGACCACGCTCGCAGCATTCGCCGTCCCGGCATTCTGTGCCAGCCAGACGCCTCCGCCAGTCGTGCCCAAATAAATCCTGTTCCCTGTTGGATCTGCCGGATCAAAGACGACGGAGGTCACGCGCCCCGACACCGGACCAAAGCTCTGCGATTCGACCGACATCGGTCCCAGAGGCTGCCATGTCGCAAGGCCCGTTGTCGCTGCAGCGGCGGGTCGCGCCATCGCCAGGCGAAGACGCGATATGGAACCCGTCCTGGGCTGCGCATTCCAGGCACGTTGGGCCAAAAAGCGCTGACCTGCTGCAGCACGTGGTGGAGCAGGTGTCTGCCCGCCACCGGATCGGGGCACGCACACAAGCACCAGCGCCAACACAAACGCCACGCACCACCGCAGCTCGCGAAGACATCCCCTACGGCCTCGGCAAACAGCGAGATGCGAATCAGCTTTCTCGGAACGGCCCGGGAAAAGCAAAATAAAGAGAGAACCAAGCCTAAAAAAATTCACACGCGTCCGGTTTCCGACTTCCGCCTCCCCTCTCGCATTCTCCGAGGGAGACTTGAGCGAAATCCA
This sequence comes from Acidobacteriota bacterium, assembly GCA_028873155.1. Lineage (GTDB taxonomy): Bacteria > Acidobacteriota > Terriglobia > Terriglobales > Acidobacteriaceae > Telmatobacter. The sequence goes on along the minus strand of JAGWML010000069.1, from coordinate 1,183 downwards.
ATGAATTACACAACGCGAAACAATCAGTTTCCGGGTTTGAAATTGTGTTTCATTATAGAACGATTCGTGGAGGGCACCTCATACGAGTAACGTTACGCATCCGCTTCAGCGTCGAACGCTTCGTTCGCCTCAGCTCGTACGTCCAGCTCCACTGTTCTGTCGAATATAGGCCGCTGCATCGATCTTCTTCGCAATCGACGCTCCGCTCATCGGCCGGACAACACCGAAGATCAGCCTGTCAAACCAGGGCCGGTCGTGCTTTCCCACAATGGCCCACGCAATTCCGGCGTAACCATTGGCGTCGCGGCCATCCAGCTCATAGCGATCGTTCAGCGTCACCGCCCACTCAAACGCGCGCGCCGGATCAGGCGCCCATTCAAGGATCTTCTTCGCCCAGTACATGCGCATGTAGTTGTGCATCCACCCGGTCTCGACCATCTCACGCTGCGCCGCATTCCAAAGCTCATCGCGTGTCTCCGCGCGTTCCAGTTGTTCAAAGGTGTAGTGATGGTCGCGTGGGTCGCCCGCATGTTCGATGAGCGTCTTACGCGCCCACGGCTCGGCGCACTCCCATGTGTCGTATGCTGGCGTGTGGCGAACAAACAATACCGCAAGCTCGCGCCAGCCGATCAGTTCGTCCAGAAACTTGTCGCAGGCCGCCGCCGAGGCTCTGCCGCGCTCCACTGCGTCTTTGGCCGCAAGCGCAATCGTAAGAGGGCTGATGTTGCCGAAGTGGAGATAAGGTGAGAGACGGCTAGTGCCTTTCACCTCGGGGTGGTTGCGCGTCTCTTCGTAACGCGCAAGGTCATGATCGACGAAATCGTGCAGGCGCTTGAGCGCCGCGTGCGTTCCGCCGGTGAAGCTGTCCACGGGGCCCACCGTGCGATCGAGCTTCGTGAAGCCGGCTGTGATGTCGCCTGCAAGATCGAACGATGCGATCGGCTTCCACGGGCGGAAGGGATGGAGCGGCTTGATGCCCCGCGGTCGCACGAGAAAGCTTGGCAACTGAGCTTTGAGATGCGGCCGAAAGTGGTGCAGCAGAAAATAGCTCCGGTTAAAGATCGCCGACGGCACCACCACATCGGCATCCACGGTCCAAAACGGCAGCTTGAGGCGGCTGGCGAGAACCTTACGCCAGCGCTCCGGCTCACGGCATGGATTTTCGTCGCCGATGACCAACGCA
>JAGWML010000068.1 GCA_028873155.1 Acidobacteriota bacterium | reverse complement strand
GTGGGCGCGGTCAGCATGTGAACGGATTCATGGAGTTAGCGATTCCATGAGCGGTGCCACGCTCAGAAAAGCGAAGATAAGGTAAAAATTGGATTCGAAAAACGTGCAAGAAAAATGTGGAAAAGTGCAAATAAATTTAGGGGGGGGTAGGGGGGTGGCTTTGGGGTACGGACCGGGGCTGACATCGGACCCGATGTGAAGGTTGTCGGCATGGCGCGGATCTCCTAGAAATGAAAATGCCTGAGACGCGGGCCGGTGGGCGCGGTTCTCAGGCTGATGTATTTAGTATCTGCGTTTGCGGGAATTAACATGCAAAACCGCGGAAGTTTTCTGAGGAGTGGAATGAGGGAGTTAGAAGAAATGTTGGGCCGAGGGGGATTGACGAAAAGCAGCTTTCAGCTCTCAGCCTTCAACTTTCAGCTATATGGTGGCGGGGTGGGAGTTGACTCCCACCTTAACCGCTGCGCTGACGCGCATCGGTGAAGATGGGGCACCCGGCTGGTGTGGGGTTGTGGTATCACACTCATGCCGTTCGCTTCGCGCCCGTCATGAATGGGGCACCCGGAGTTTGGGTAGGGCACGTGTAATCGACTGGATCTTCAGGCAAGAGCTGGTTCGGGTGCGGCGATCCGGGTGACAGCGATGACGCTGATGTCGTCGTCCTGGCCGAAGGCCTGGGCCGCTTCTGCGATCTGCGTGGCGGAAGGCTGGGTGCGGACGAGTTCGAGGACGCGCTCGAAGCCGAAGAGCGTGCCCTGCTCGTCGGTGGCTTCCGCGACGCCGTCGGAGAGCAGCAGGAGGCGGTCCTTCGGGGCGAGCTGGAAGCAATGGACGGAGCTTTCGAACTGCTCGACCAAGCCCAACGGCAGCGAGCCGTCGATCTCCATGGGCTTTCCGTTGAGATAGGGCGGCAGGTGGCCTGCATTGGCGAGTGTGGCGGAGCCATTGCGCTGGACGTGAAGAGCCAGACAGGTGGCCTGCGCATCACCGCGGCCCAGCAGGCGACGGTTCAGGGCGCAGAGGATCTCCGCGGGGTCCGTCACCATTTCGGCTGTGGAGCGAATGGCGCCGACGAGCAGCGCGACGAGCATGCCGGCCTTGAGGCCTTTGCCGGTGACGTCGCCGGCGACGATGAGCAGGCTGCCGTCCTTCTCGTTTGGAATGATCTGGAAGAAGTCGCCGCCGACCTCGCGCGCGGGGCGGTACTCGCTCTCGATGTCGAAGCCCGGCAAGACGACCCGGCGTTCGGGCAGGATGACCTCCTGCACCTCCTGCGCCTGCCGGACGTCGAGGGCCATCTGGCGCTGGCGCTTGAGCGACTGCAGAAGGCGGCGCAGAAGCAAAAGGGCTATCACCGCGGCGATCAAAAAGTCCGAGACTTCCATCAGGCTCACCCTCACACCGAAGGGAAACCAGAGCAGGTTGAAATGGTGTAATGCAAACTCACGCCAGAAGCTGCTGACGCCGTGCAAAAGGACGGCCGGCAGCACCAGCCAGCCCTCCATTCCCTGCCGTCGAATGCCATCAACAACAATCCACACCAGCAATCCGAAGAAGATCACCTGAACGATCTGAGCGACAGTGTGCCAGTGCTGTGCCGCCGTGTGTGGCAGGACACCAAAGAACATTTCGTCTCCCAGTGTCGAGGCAATCGTGATCAACACAGTTAATCCCGTCACAAGGCGCGGCAGCCACCGAGACCGGGCGCGCCCGAACCACACCCACCAAACGATCACCCACGCGGCATATTCAAGGGGAGAAATGATTCCGTCGGTCAAAAAGTTCCCCAAGCGTATGCTGACGACCTGCGTCCATTCAGCAACCGGATTGATTCCAGCATCCAGAGCAGTGAGCAGAAAGAGAAAGGCCATCCAGAGATAGGCATCATCGGAACGATCAAACAGAATCAGGCTTAGCGCCAGAACGGCAAGCAGCACAAAGAACACCGCTTCGACGGCTTCCGCGGAGTAGGATCGGAAGACCTCTAACCAGTTGGCTTGATTCGCGAGGCGCACTACGCCTGCCTCGCCAAAGACGGGCGCAGAATGCATGCCACCTGCGTCCGGGGACAGCAGCAATGTGGAGGGTTCCATCCAGCATCGGAGGGCCAAAACCTGACTCGCCCCGGCGCCCTGAAGATAGAACATCGCAGGCTGCGTGTAGTAGGACTTGGGATGTCGGGTGCTGAAGTCGCCAAAGCTGCCCAGGAGCGATCCATTGGCAAAGAGCTGGTAGGCGTCATCGAAGTCGTGCGGTCCGGCCAGGGCCATCGATAGCCCGGCCGGTACGTCCACCCGGACGCGGATCCGGTACCATGCGTAGCCCCAGTCTCCAGCATGGCCGCGTGCCGTCCAGCCGGGCACGTAACCGGATGTACCTGCAACAGGATCGGTTGCCCCTTGCTTCGGGGTCAGGTCGACGGTCTCCCAGTTGGAGTCGTCGAAGTCCGGTGCGGCCCAGAGCGGCTTGCCCGTCTTCGGGTCGATGGGCGAGTCGCCGATGTGGAACTTCCACGGGCCGTTGAGCGGGACGGCGGACTGACCGAGGGTGATGGTGGTCGCGGCAGGCTGAGTGGGGGCTTGCGCATGCAGTGTGGCGACGGCGAGCAGGAACAGACACGATAGAACCCGGCGCAGTGTTCGTGCCATGCGGCAACCCTCGGGGACGGAGGAGAAAATCAATTCGCTCTACTATACAGGCGCTGCGTGGCCATGCAACAGGACGCCGGTGCGGGTGGCGTGACGCTCAATCCTGGGGCAGGCGCTGGCTGTGAATCTGCGGATGGAGTGAGGAGAGGTGAATGTGGCGCGATCTGCGTTGCGGTGGAGGGGTGAGATTTGTGCTTTCCCATCTACGACGTTCGCATCGCTCCCGTCATGGATGGACGCCCGGCCACCCGATGGAGGCTGGCCGGGGTCTTTCAGGAGTCTGGGGACAGGGGCTGAAAGCGTCGCGGCTTCGCGCCCGTTCCCCAGAGATCGCTGCGTTATTGATTCGGCGGCTTGGTGTCCTCGGGTTTTGGAATCGTGATGGTTTCAAAGGTTGTGACCGTCGCCATCTCGTCCCTTGCCGTCTTCTCGTTCTTCGTTTCCGGGATCGCCAGGCCGGTGGAGATCGACGGTCCCTGCACTTCTTTCAAGAAGTACTTATCGCCGTATTTGTGGAATACCAGCTTGCCCTGCTCCTGGACTTTCTTATCGTTGGGCCGCGTCATGTGAAATACAGTTACCCCGCTGCTGCAGTTGCGGACCGTTGCGACGTGGGTACTGCACGGAGCGATCCGGTACGTTCCGGAAGGCATCAGCTGGGAGTTCCCAACATAGAAACTGAAGGGAACCTTGGCCTGGACACCCTGCTGGGCGAACAACGGACCAGCAAGGAACAGGCCCATCACAGCGAGGGTCATTTTTAGGTTTTTCATGGGCTCAGCTCCTTCTTCCGGGAGACAGCGGAGAGAGGATCCCTCCGGCATCTGGCACCATCTGGCGTGCTCGCGCCGGTCCGACCCGAGCAGCCCGATGTGCAGCGACCTGACGCTGTCGCCAGGAATTTCGCTGTGTCGCGAGCGCATTACGAATCAACCCCGACCCCTCAACACCGGCTTATGGGAGGATTCCGCAGGCGGTTCGAGGGGTCTCGACAAAGCTTGACTCCAGCGTATCGCTCTGCGGATTAAGTGCGGTGACTGGCAGTACGCTCGTTGGTGATTAGGGCGGGCGCAGCGCTCCTGTTTATTTTTTATACACAGCTGGCGGGTTGCGGTTTTCGGCGCGGTGGGGCTGAGCATGCACAGGTGCAGCTCACTACGTGGTGGCATGCAACGCACTTGCAGACGGCGGGAGCGATTGCCGGCGGGGTGCAGGAGAGGCTGGCGCGGAATGGGCTTGTGATTTTCCTCGCTGGCCGCTGCGACTGCGCGCTATCAGCGTTGCTGTGGACGGGGCGGTTTGTGCATTCCCACCCATGACGTACGCTTCGCTCCCGTCATGGATGGGGCACCTGCACGAAAGGCAACCGCAGATCCTTCCCTTCGTTCAGGATGACAGTGCAATGGGTCTGCTCCAGTCGAATCGCATGCAGCGGCAGACGGAGCCTCGCTCAGGTCAAGCCCTTCAAGACTCCTCTCGATTTCCCAGACCGCTCGGTTGTGAGGTGTTGCTCAAGGGAGCGAGCGGAGGTAGGCGATGAGTTGCCAGCGCTGGGTGGGGGGCAGGCTTGACCAGGATGGCATGCCGTGGGCGAGATCACCCTGGCGGAGGAACCACTCGAGGTCGCCGTCGGAGGCGGAGCGGACGTGATCGGTGCGGAGGGAGGGATGCTTGCGGCCATCGCCGAGTGCGGCCGGGCCGTGGCACTGGGCGCAATGGGTGCGATAGAGCTGCGAGCCGGCGGCTATGGTTTCGGGGGTGGCGGCGAGGGGGTTGGAGCGGGCGTGGTCGCGCGGGGGGACGCGCTGCCAGCGGTCGACTGGGTTGGTGGCGGGGCCGGCGGCGAAGGCGAGGGCGGCGGCGAGGAAGATGAGCACGGTGAGAGTGAAGCGTCGCATCAGTGGGCACCTCCGTTGCGAGCGAAGAAGCGGGAGCCGAACTGGTCGAATTCGTAGGCGAGGCCGATGCGGTAGACGCGGTTGAGGGCAGTGGAGGTGAGTCCGAAGCCGGGCGAGAAGGTAAGGCGCATGGATGGAGTGGCCTGCCAGCCGAGGAGCGGGGCGAGGTAATGGGAGGTGCGAGCGAGGGTGAGCGAAGCGGCGTCGCCGAGGCCGCCGTAGAGCTCGGCTCCGGCGGTGAGGTTCTGGAGGCAGAGCGAGCAGGGATGCGGTGATGCGGCGGTGGCCAGGGGGCGGGTGGCGCCGAGAGCGTAGCCGAACTCCCATGGCGCGTGGCCGAGGTTCTTCTCGGCGATGAAGTTTTCGGAGAGGTTCCAGGCGCGAAGGTTGGAGGAGAGGATGAGGCGTGTTTCGGCCTCGTGCTGCATGGTACGGCGGGCGATGGCGTTGGGGACGGCGAGATCGGACTGGCTGTCGTGGCCGACGACTTCAAGGAGGGTTTTGTCGGCGCCGGAGATATTTTCATATTCGATGTAGAGGACGGGGTTGACGGGGAGTTCGCGGAGGATGGGGCGGACGCGGTTTTCGATGCGGAAGCCGGTGAAGAGGGTCGAGTCCGCCGGTGTGGTCTGGCCCTCGAGGTAGAGCTCGGTGGTCCACCAGGCGCGGAGGCCGTACTCGAACTCGGTGGCCTCTGCGGCGAAGCGGGTGGAGGCGTCGGGGCGGGCGAGATCGGTGCGCGACTCGACTTCGAGGTTGCCGGGCTCTTCGAGGTCGTGGGAGTAGGTGACGAAGTAGGGCTTTTCCTGGGCGGAGAGTCTTTGCGGATTGAGAGGAAGGGGAAGCAGCGCGAAGAAGAGGAGGATGCGCAAGAGCAGGGGGAAGAAGGGACGGGGCAACATGGAGAATACCTCCTGAATATACGACTGAAAAAGTCGTATTTTAATACAAACAGAAACCAATCGAGTTAAATCAGGACTGAATCTGTCGGAATTAAAAGAAGACTAAATCGGTCGGATATTAGAGGTCAAGAGGGATGTGCCGCGATGCGGGAAATTCGTTGGCTGGTGGGGTGCGGCAGAGTAGAGGCGGCTGCGTGCCCAGGTCCCGCGGGTTCGAGACCTGGGCGGTGGCGCGTTATTTGCAGCCGGTGTGGGGCTTGGTAATGACGACCTCGGTGGGGAGCCAGTCGGAGAGGCGCTTGTCGTCGATTTCGGCGTCTTCCGCGCCGGGGTTGAGCGAGGAGCGGGCGAGCGCGATGGAGACCTTGACCTTTCCCTTCATGCAGTAGGCGCCGGTGAGACGGGCGAGGCCCTGGTCGGCGATGTCGAGTGTGGCGTCGGAGAGCTTGCCGCTTGCGCCGGAGATGTCAAACGGGGCGAGGATGATCTGGTTGACGATGAGCTTGTCGGTCTTGATGCCGGATGCGTCGAAGCGGACGACGAGAGTGGCGCGGCGCTCAAGGGCGTCAGGGTTGGCGGTGAAGGTGACGCCGGGGAGGGTGATGCCGACGGGGTTGGGCTTGGGCGCTTTGGCGTCAAAGGCGAGGCGGTAGGCAGGGTCCTTCCACTTGGGTTCTGTGGGAATGCCTGCTGAGTTGTCTGGCTTGGTGTTGCAGCCGGCGACGAGCATGAGTCCGCCGAGCGCCATAAGGATGGCTCGTTTCACGTGTTCCTCCTGAGAGTAGAAAAATGACCGGCCAGAATACCACCGCAAACGGCATTGAGATGTGACACCCTGCCCGGACAGACTGGGCTGCGCAAGACATAGGGAGGGAAGGAGCATGCTTTCCCCGGTCTGAGAATCCAGACCTGGGGGCACTCGGCACCCGGCCGGGGAAAGGAAATGATCGCCTGCGCGGAAGATCTGCGACTTTCGATTCCCATACGGAAAAGGGCATGGCAAAACTGTCTTGACTTTCGTTGAAGGCTATGGCTATACTCGCGGCGCTTGAGTAAATCGAATTACTCAGATGCCGAGCGGTACGCTCTGTATGCCTGCGTCGCGGGCATTTGTCGGTGTGTGCCCAAAAGGGAGAGTGTGCGATGGTCCAAATGGTGCATGAGTTTCCGCGGGCCCGTGTTGCGGGCGAGGCTGTGTCGCGCAGGATTCGTTCCTTTGCCTGGGTTTTGATCTTTCTGCTGATGCCCCTCGCGATGCGGCTGAATGCCCAGACGGTGGCGACGTACAGCTTTGAGGATGGCGGGGCGGACGGGTGGACCTCGTTCAACGGGGCGACGGCCCCGGTGGCGACGAACCTGACGGCGTATGCAGGCACGTACAGCCTGGCGACGACCACGGGCGGGAGCGGACAGGGCGGGCCATCTCTAGTTGTGACTCCGTTGCTGCAGGCCGGTGCTCAGTACACGATTACCGGATGGGTGAAGCTGGCGAGCGGCGAAGCGGCGAGCGAAGCGAATTTCACCGTGCGGCGCAGCGATGCGAGCTGCAGCGGCGGTACGTGCTACGACACGATCGGAAGCTACAAGGTGGCCGTGACGGACTCGGGATGGGCGCAGATTGGCGGCAGCTATACCGTGAGCGCGACGGAGACGGGGATGACGCTGTACGCGCAACTGGTGGGCGCGACGACGGCGCAGACGTTTTATCTGGACGATGTGGTGATTACGGAGACGGCTCCGCCGCCGGGTGGAACGCCGATCGCCACGTACACCTTTGCCGATGGTGGGACGGATGGATGGTTTGCGTTCGGCTCGGCAACGTTGACGAACGCTGCGCCGCCGACGGCGGACCCGAATGGCGACACGCACAGCCTGCTGGTGGCGAATCGGACTTCAGGCTATATGGGGCCCGCGCTGAATCTGTTGAGCGTGCCGAATGTGGTGGCCGGCGCAACGTATCAGGTGACGGCCTATGTGCTGCTGGCTGCGGCGGACGCAACGAATCCGACGGCAACGATTTCAACCAAGACGACGGACTGCGCGACATCGGGCGCGTACAGCAACATTGCTACGTCTGGGCCGCTGTCGAGCGCGGTGTGGACGAAGGTGCAGGGCACGTTCAGCTTCAGCAATCTGCCGGGACCGCCGACGGGGCTTACGCTTTACATTCAATCCAGCAGCGCCACGGATTCGTTCTACATCAGCGATGTGACGATCGGGCAGCTTGCGCCACCGCCCCCCACGCCAAGCCAGCAGGACAACACGGGGATCTCGAGCACCTTTGAAGATGGCGGGACGGATGGATGGGGATCGCGCTCGGGCACGTCGAGCGTGACGAACTCGACGGCAGCGGCGCACACGGGCACGCACAGCTTGCTGACAACGGGACGCATTGCGAACTGGGACGGTCCGCGGATCAGCGTGAGCGACAAGATGTATCCGGGCAGCGTGTACAACCTGAGCGCATGGGTGATGCTGACGCCGGCGGACGGCACGAGCCACGTGATCAACATGAGCCTGCAGACGACGCTGAGCGGAAACACAAGTTATCCCAGCATTACGGGGTATCCGGGCGTGACGGTGCCGGCGGACGGGCAATGGCACCAGATCAGCGCGATGGGCTACACCATGGCGAACAGCTATGACACGGGTCAGGCGAGCCTCTACCTGCAGACAGTGCCTCCCTCCGGCAACGATCTGGTGTCGTTCTACACGGACGATTTCCAGTTGACCTATGTTCCGCCGGCGGTGATTCAGAGCAACATTCCGTCGATCTACAAGACGCTGGCGCAGTTCTTCCCGGTGGGCGCGGCGACGGATATGAGCGACATCAGCGGGCCGCACGCGCAGTTGCTGGCGATGCACTTCAACAGCATGACGCCGGGCAACGATCTGAAGTGGAGTTCAGTGGAATCGTCCAAGGGCTCGTTCGACTACACGAACGGCGATGCTCTGGTGGGCGAGGCGGTGTGCGCGGGGATGCGCGTGCGCGGGCAGAACCTGGTATGGTCCACGGCAGCGCAGACGCCATCGTATGCGACGGGCGACGGCACGAACTCGGCGGCGAATCAGGCGGTAGTGACGGCGAATATCCAGGAGCATATTCAGAACGAGGTGCAGCACTTCGGGACCAAGGTGTATGCGTGGGATGTGGTGAATGAGCCGCTGGATCCGAGTCAGCCCGACTGCCTGGAGCACGGGCCGTTCTATCAGGTGCTGGGCAAGAGCTACATCGACGTTGCGCTGGAGGCCGCGCGGCAGTATGCGCCGGCAGGGACCAAGCTCTTCATCAATGAGTACAGCACGAGCGATCCGGCGCGCCTGGCGTGTCTGGTGAAAGTCGTCAGCGATCTGCGCGCGCGCGGGATTCCGCTGGATGGCGTGGGGCATGAGATGCACAACGCGATCAACTATCCCGCGGTGAGCGCGATGTCGAGCGCGATTGAAACCATGGCGGACAACTTCCCCGGCCTGGACCAGCAGGTGACGGAGTTCGACATGAGCGTGTACAACGCCGGCGATAAAACTTCAAACTACGGAAACAACATTCCTCCGGCTGTACTGGCCGAGCAGGGATGGCTGTACAAGAATACGTTCGACCTGTTCCGGCGCTGGAGCGGCAAGATCAGCGCGGTGACGCTGTGGGGCATGGCGGATGACGATACGTGGCTGGACAGCTTCCCGGTGGTGCGGACGGATTATCCGCTGCCGTTCGACATGGGTTTGCAGGCAAAGCCGGCGTACTGGGGCATTGTGGACCCGACGCAACTGCCGGGCTACGGGATGACGTTTGCCATCACGAGCACCGCGACGACGGAGGACCAGCGCATCCTGACGGTCACAGCGACCAACGGTGACGTGGGTCCGGCGTATGCGACGCAGCTGAACGGCATCACCTTTACGCAGCTGACGAAACCGGCCTGCACGCCACAGGTGGTTTCGCCGACGAGCTTCCCGGTGGTGCTGGGCGATCTTGCCACGGGCGGAACGGCGAGCGCGTCGTTCACAGTGAGCATTGTTGGATGCAATCCGAATGCGGAGTTCACGGTGAGCGTGCCGTGGAGCTCGGCGGTGTATGACACCGGAACAGCGACGGAGACGATGAACTTCAACCGGGGCGCACAGCAGTAAGCGCCGCGAAAACTGCAGGCTCCCCATGACGTGGCCCGGATGCGGGTGGGCGATGGTCATGGGGAGCCTGATTGTTTACGCGGCTGCGAGCGGCGCTATTGCAGGATGGGAATGTTGGCGATGCGTTGCTGCCACTCGGCGGGACCGGTCTGGTGGACGCTGGTGCCTTTGGAGTCCACAGCGACGGTGACGGGCATGTCGCGCACGTCGAACTCGTAGATGCCTTCCATGCCGAGATCCTGGAAGGCGAGTTGACGCGCGCCGGTGATGGCTTTGGAGACGAGGTAGGCCGCACCGCCAACGGCCATGAGGTAGACTGCTCCGAATTCCTTGATGGCTTCAATGGCGACTGGGCCGCGCTCGGCTTTGCCGACCATGCCGAGGAGGTCGGTTTCAGCGAGCATCTGGCGGGTGAACTTGTCCATGCGGGTGGCGGTGGTGGGGCCGGCGGGGCCGATCACCTCCTCGCGGACGGGATCGACGGGGCCAACGTAATAGATGAAGCGGCCGCGGAAATCGACGGGAAGTTTTTCGCCACGGTTCAGCATGTCGGTCATGCGCTTGTGCGCGGCGTCGCGGCCGGTGAGGAGCTTGCCGGTGAGGAGAAGGACTTCGCCGGGCTTCCAGGTGGCGGCTTCAGCGCGGGTGACGGTGTCGAGGTTGACGCGGCGCGCGCCGGAGACGTCGTAGGTGAGTTTAGGCCAGTCCTGCAGATTCGGCGGATCAAGGTAGACGGGGCCGGAGCCGTCGAGGACGATGTGCGCGTGGCGCGTTGCGGCGCAGTTGGGAATCATGGCGACGGGAAGGTTGGCGGCGTGCGCAGGGGTGTCCAGCACCTTTACGTCCAGCACGGTGGTTAGTCCGCCGAGGCCTTGCGCGCCGATGCCGAGCCGGTTGACCTTGTCGTAGAGCTCGATGCGGAGCTTCTCGGCGGTGGTTTGGGGGCCGCGGGCGATGAGGTCCTGGATGTCGATGGGGTCCATCAGCGATTGTTTGGCGAGCAGCATGGCCTTTTCGGCTGTGCCGCCGATGCCGATGCCGAGCATTCCGGGCGGGCACCAGCCGGCGCCCATGGTGGGCACGGTCTTGAGCACCCACTCGACAATGGAGTCCGACGGATTGAGCATGGCGAATTTGCTTTTTGCTTCAGAGCCGCCGCCCTTGGCCGCGACGGTGACATCGACTTTGTCTCCGCGCACGAGTTCGACATTGACGACGGCGGGGGTGTTGTCTTTGGTGTTGATGCGCTTGCCGGCCGGGTCGGCCTGGAGCGACATGCGCAGCTTGTTGTCGGGGTCGAGATAGGCGCGGCGCACACCTGCATCGACCATCTCCTGGAGATCGAGTTGCCTCTCGCCGGGGCCGGCCTCGAAGCGAACGTTCATGCCGACTTTGACGAAGGCGTTGACGATGCCGGTGTCCTGGCAGATGGGGCGATGGCCCTCGGCGCACATGCGGCTGTTGATGAGGATCTGCGCGATGGCGTCTTTGGCGGCGGGCGACTGCTCGCGCTCATAGGCCTTGGCGAGTGAGGTGATGTAGTCGACGGGATGATAGTAGCTGATGTATTGCAGAGCGCCGGCGACGCTGGCGATGAAGTCCTGCTGCCGAATGATGGTCATGATTGAGCCCCCTTGCCCAACCCTCTAGGGTAATGGATGCGGTGAAGGGGAGCGAGGCGCAGATTGGCGCGCAGGAGTTCTGCCAGGCGAGGGATGGGAAGTTGGTCGCTGCCGTTGCGGGGGGTCAGGCGGTGGCGGCGAGGCGCTTGCGACGCCAGAGGAAGCGGTCGAGCGCGGTGCGGTCCGAGCCTTTGCCGGGGAGGTACTGACCGTCGACGGCGTTGACCGCGTCGGAGGTGACGAACTGGAAGCCGACGCCGTCTTCGCCGAAGCGGACGACCTTGGAGAGTACGGAGATGGTGTCGCCGGGGTGGGTGCCGTCGCAGTCGGTCCACTGGAGGTTCATGACGATCACGGTGTCGGGCAGCCAGCGGTCTTTGGTGACGATGTAGAGGCCGGTGACGCTGATGTTGGCGACGGTGTGGGGCCGCGGCGTGCCGCCGGTCCAGAAGTAGGCGACGATCTTCGGGGCGCGCATTCTTTTGGCGGCCTGCGGAGGCGCGGTGAGCCAGCGGACGAAGCGGGTTTTGAGCGAAGGCCCGGATGCGGCGCCCTCAGAGGGCGGCTGCTGGAAGGTGAAGCGGCGGCGCTGGCCGTCGCGGCGGTCGCTTTCCGACTTGGCGGCGCGCTGCCGCGCACGAGCTTTTTTCTCTGCCTTGCGGCTGGCGTGGGACTGGCGCTGGCGGTCGTGCTTCTGGTGTTGTGGCGCGGGGGCGGCTGGCTGAGAGGCAGTGGAGAGCGACGCCGCGAGCGCGGGCTCTGGCGCGGGGATCGAGGGTGGCGCGTCCGGAGTCCGCGCGGGGGCTGGCGGAGCGGCGGCCGGCGTGGCCGCGGCGGGACTGGAAACTGCGAGTTGCGGCTCGGGCAGCGGGGCCTCCGCGGGCTGATGCGCGACAACGGGCTCGGCGGCAGGCGGGAGCGGCTCGGGCTGCTGGGCGACGGGCGCGGGAATGGGTGCTGCCGACTCCGCGACGGGCGCGAGGACCTCGGGCGACAGGGGCTCGTCGGCATTCTGCACGACGTAGGCGGTGCCGTTGGGGCCGGGGATTGCGACGATGCGGCGGGTGGGCAGGGGCAGGGTAGCCGCGGACGGCAGCGGAGACATTTCCGCCGGAGTGTCTTCGGGTAGCGCCTCTGCGACGGGCTGCAGGGCAGTGGCGGCGGGGCTTTCCTCGGAGGTGGGTTCTTCCTGCACGGGGATGGCGGCAGAGGAAGCGGATTCCTCGGTCGGCGCGGCGAGGACTGGCTCTGCAAGAACTGGCTCTGCGAGGACTGCTTCTGCGATGACGGGCTCGGAGGGAAGCAGCTCAGGCTCGGGCGCGGCGAGGATCGCTGCGGGATCAGGAATCGCTGCGA
>JAGWML010000067.1 GCA_028873155.1 Acidobacteriota bacterium | reverse complement strand
AAATGTAATAAAGCCGACGCAGAGAAGGGTGACGACCAGCATCATAATCCGCAACGAAGCGGGATATTCAAAAACCGAAGCGTCAGGAGGCGGCGTCTTGACCTGCGCTCCAAGTGGGGCATGAATCGTCACAAGCGTTACCTCTTTTCGGTTTACGCGGGCTGCAACTCCATCCGAGAGGGAGGTCATTCATTGAAGAAAGTGGGATGAGGCCGCTTCGCCAAGTGATAGTTTGCCAGAATTCTACTCGCGGCTTGTAGCGAAATCCGCTTGAAAAAGACCTGTGGTACTCGCAGGTAATTGGGTCAGCTAGGAGCGCGTGAACTGACAGGTGCTCTGCCGGGCAGGGTATATCCTGCAGGGAGCGCAGGTCGGTGTGCGGTGCGGGCGATGAGGCTGGGCGCGCATCCGGACTTTGCGGTCGATATAGGTAGCCAAAACGCAGATCCATGCAGGACGAAGAGAGACCGGAAGCAGAGGAGTGGAGGAGTTCGCGGCGGGCGCTGCTGCGCCGGATGGCGCTGGCGGGGCTGGGGCTGCCGCTGGCGCAGGCTGCGGCGCTGAAGCCTTCGCAGGCGAGCGCGGCGCAGAGCCAGCGTGAAACGCCGCATACCAAGCCGGCGCCGCCGCCGCGGCCTTCTGCGTTAAAGCCGGAGGACGATGCGTTTCTGAATGACCTGGAGCACGCGAACTTTCTTTTCTTCTGGGAGCAGGCGCATCCGCAGACGGGGCTGATCAAGGACCGCTGCAATGTGCGCGCGCAGGATACGAGCACGGTGGCGAGCATTGCGTCGACAGGCTTTGGGCTGACGGCGATCTGCATCGGCGAGAAGCGCGGGTTCGTGAGCAGGGCCGAGGCGCGGCTGCGCGTGATTCAGGCGCTCTCGTTCATCTGGCACAAGCTGCCGACCCATCGCGGGTTCTTCTTTCACTTTGCGGACATGAAGACGGGCGAGCGGGTGTGGGACTCGGAGGCCTCGTCGGTGGACACGGCGATGCTGCTATGCGGGATTCTGATGTGCAGGCAGCACTTTCAGGATCACGATATTTCGCAACTGGCGCAAGCCATTTTCGATCGCGTGGAGTGGCCGTGGCTTTCGGAGGACACCGGCGTGCTGTCGATGGGATGGACGCCGGAGGTGGGGTTTCTGCAGGCGCGGTGGAATCTCTACAGCGAGCTGATGATGATGTACCTGCTGGGGCTGGGGTCGGCGACGCACCCGCTGCCGGCGGAGGCGTGGCATGCGTGGAAGCGCACGACCTTTGAATATGACGGGCTGCGCTATGTGGGGTCGTTTGCGCCGCTGTTTGTGCACCAGTACTCGCAGGCATGGTTTGACTTCAGGAACAAGAAGGACGAGTACGCCGACTACTTTCAGAATTCGATTATTGCGACGGATGTGCACCGGCGGTTCTGCGTGGAGCTGAATGAGCAATTTCCGGATTACAGCAACGCGCTGTGGGGGATTACGGCGTCGGACTCCGCGAAGGGCTATGTGGTGTGGGGCGGACCGCCGGAGATGGGGCCGATTGACGGGACGATTGTGCCGGCGGCGGCGGGCGGGTCGCTGCCGTTTCTGCCGCAGGCGACGATGCGCGTACTGCGGACGATTCATGACCACTACCAGAATGCGTGGTGCCGGTACGGGTTTGTGGATGCGTTCAATCCGCTGACGGAGTGGTATGACACGGACGTGGTCGGGATTGATACGGGCATCACGATGCTGATGGCGGAGAATGCGCGGACGGGATTTGTGTGGGAGACGTTCATGAGGAATCCGGAGGCGCAGCGGGGCATGGAGCAGGCGGGATTCAAGGCGTATGCGCCGAAGCCCCAGGCGGTGTGAACCGGGCGGGGAAGAGGTCAGTCCTCAAACGCTGCCTGCAGGGACTTAGAATTTCGGAAAACTCTTTCGCACGCAGGGGCATACAATGAGGGCAGTTGCGACGTTGTAGTCCACAAAGGCGCCATTTCCCAAGAGAGCGCCCACAATGCCTTGGTTCAGGATTCAGGCGCAGGGCGTCGTTGAGCCTCTGCGTCTTTCGGCTTTTCCGAAAGGGACCCAATCCTCGACCATGAGAGCCTCCCGATCGAACGGAAAGATGAGCAGCAAACCGGCAGAGCAGCCGGGGATGCCGGGCCATGCGTGGCGCGACCGGCTGAGCGCGCTCAAGAATGTTCCGCCGGTGCTGCACTTTGTGTGGGAGTCGGGGCCGTGGGTGGTGTTCTGGAATATCTCGATCCGGATTCTCGTCGCATTCTTGCCAATGGGAATTGGCATCATCGCCAAATTCATCATTGATGGAGTGAACCGGATTGGGCATCATCTGCCGCTGCCGGAGCACTTCTGGTGGCTGGTGGCGGGCGAGGGTGTGCTGGCGGTTCTGATCGGCGTCCTGTCGCGTTCAGTGGACTACTTCGACAACTTGCTGGCCGATCGCTACACGCATCACGTGAGCGTGGAGGTGATGCGCAAGGCGGCGGCGCTGGATGTGACGGTCTACGAGGACCCGGTCTTCTATGACAGGCTGGAACGTGCGCGGGTTCAGGCGACGGACCGGCTGGCAATGATTCAGCAGATGGGGCGGCTTATCCAGCAGACGGTGACGGCGATGGCGTTTTCAGTGCTGCTGATGTGGTACTCGCCGCTGCTGCTGTTTCTGCTGGTGGCGGGGATTGTGCCGGCGTTTCTCGGCGAGAGCCATTTTGCGTTTCTGACGTACGCGAAGAATTTCAAGCAGACGCCGGTGCGGCGGCAGATGGATTACCTGCGGCAGTTGGGCGGCAGCAAGGAAGCGGCGAAGGAGCTGAAGCTCTTTCACCTGAGCGACTATCTGACGAAGCGGTTTGAGGGGCACTCGCTGCAGATCTACCACGAGAACGTGAGCCTGAACCGGCGGCGGCTGTTCTGGGGCGGCGTGCTGGCCATTCTTGGGCAACTGGGCTACTACGGCGCGTATGCGTACAGCATCTGGCGGACGATTCAGGGGCGATACAGCATCGGCGATCTGACGCTGATCACCACAGCGATCATGCAGGCGATGGCGAATATTCAGATGGCGTTTTCGACGGCGTCCGGAGTGGCGGATCAGGCTCTGTTTTTGACAGATCTGCTGGCCTTCTTTGCCATGAAGCCGCGTGTGGAATCGAAAGAGAACGGGCTGAGGATTCCGGAGACGATTGAACGGGGATTTGAGTTTCGCAATGTGTCGTTCGCGTATCCGGGCACAACGCGGCGCGTGCTGAGCCACTTCAACTTTATGCTGCGGCCGGGCGAGCGCATTGCGCTGATTGGCGAGAACGGACAGGGCAAGACGACGATTGTGAAGCTGATTACGCGGCTCTACGACCCGACGGAAGGGCAGATTCTGCTGGATGGCGTGGATCTGCGCGAGTACGACCTGGCCGACCTGCATGCGGCGATTGGCGTGATCTTTCAGGACTTCATGCGCTATGAGATGACGGCGCGAGAGAACATCGCGGTAGGGCGCGTCGAGGTTCCGCACACGCTGGAGGAGATTGAGTACGCGGCAGAGAAGAGCCTGGCCGCTGGCGTGGTGGCGAAGCTCGAAGGTGGCTACGACCAGATGCTGGGGCGGCGCTTCGAGGGCGGCGTGGATCTCTCTGGCGGCGAGTGGCAGAAGCTGGCGCTGGCGCGAGCATACCTGCGCGACGCGCAGTTGCTGATTCTGGATGAGCCGACGGCGTCGCTGGATGCACGCAGCGAGCTGGAGGTGTTTGAACGCTTTGCCGAGTTGACGCACGGGAAGATGGCGCTGCTGATTTCGCACCGATTTTCGACCGTGCGGATGGCCGATCGCATTGTGGTGCTGGAAGGCGGACACCTGGTGGAAGAAGGCAGCCATGCACAACTGATGGCTTTGGGCGGGAGATATGCCGCCATGTTTGAGATGCAAGCCGCAAGTTACCGTTGAGGCGCAACGATGAGCGAACCAAAGTCGATGACGGATAGCGACAATCTTTTTGAAGAGACTTCCCCGGATCCCTTTGCAGAAGCGGTGCAGGAGGCGAGCGCGTGGGACGTGGTGTATCGGCCCAGGACGAAGTACAGCGTCGAGGGCCGCATCCAGGCGGCGCGTCAAGCTGTGATGGCGTTGGAGCAGCGTGTGGCGCGCGCGTACGTGGGCGTGACGGAGCAGGGCGAGGCGCAGGGGCGCAGCTCGGTGCTGCTGGATGTGCGGTCGAATCTTCGGCTGATGCGCGCGGCCGCTCTGTGTCTGAAAGAAAGCGCGCGCGAAGCCGGACGGATTCCTCGGATCTTACGACCGGCGCAACAGGCTGGACCAAGGATCGCTGCACTGGCGCGGTTGTATCTGCGCACAGCCGAGCTGGCGTTTTCGGCAGAGACCTTAAGCGAGTTTTTGCGCCGGTTCCAGTTGAGCGAGCCGCTGACAGTCAGCGAGCTGTGGCAACTGCCGGCATTTTTGAAATTTGCGCAGCTTGAGGTTCTTCTGGAGGAGTTACCGGGCGTGTTGCAGACGCCGGGCGCTCCGGATGACGGACGGGTGCAGGGCCACCTGAAGAGCCTGCGTGCGATGCACCACACGGACTGGGGGGTGGTGATTGAGCCGCTGATTGTGTTCGACGCGACGCTGCGAATGGACCCGGCGGGCACGTATGAACACATGGACTTCGAGAGCCGTGAGCTGTACCGGCGGCGGGTGGCGCACATCGCGCGGCACTCGGACTGCTCAGAAGTGCAGGTGGCGGGGATTGCGCTGGACCTGGCGCGCGGGTGCGCGGCGCTGAATGCCGGCGACTCGCGCATGAAGCAGCGGCGCGTCCACATCGGCTACTACCTGCTGGACAAGGGCTTCTCAGAGCTGGCGCGAAGAGTGGGTTACCACCCGCGGTGGACGGAGAGAACGCGCACGAATATGCGGGCGCAGGCCGAGGATGTGTTCATCACCGGGATCATGCTCATTACGCTGGTGCTGATGTCGGCGGTCCTGTTTCCTCTATTGCCGCGGACGCCGAGCTACATCAGCCTGCTGGTGGCGGCGGTGCTGCTGGCGCTGCCGGCGATGCAGGGCGCGGTGGACCTGGTGAACGCGATCATCACGGCGCTGTTCGATCCGGAGCCGTTGCCCAAGCTGGACTTCAGCCACTCCATTCCGGCGGCGTTTACAACGTTGGTCGCGGTGCCGTCGCTGTTGCTGAATGAAGAGCAGGTGCGCGGACTGGTGGCGGACCTGGAGGTCCGCTTTCTGGCGAATCACGATCCGCACCTGCATTTCGCGCTGCTGACGGATTTGCCGGACTCGGTGACGAAGCCGCACGAGAACGACTCGCATCCGCTGGTGGAGCTTGCGGTTCGCCTGCTGGAAGAGCTGAATGCGAAGTATGACGCGGTGGAAAACGGGAGCTTTATGCTGCTGCACAGGCACCGCACCTACAACCGGCGCCAGGGCGTGTGGATGGGCTGGGAGCGCAAGCGCGGCAAGCTGCTGGACCTGAACAAGCTGCTGATGGGCGAGTATGACGCGTTTCCCATTAAGGCGGGCAAGGTGGATGCGCTGCACGATGTGCGCTACATTCTGACGCTGGATTCGGATTCGCAACTGCCGCATGGAGCGGCGGCGCGGCTGGCTGGCGCAATGGCGCATCCGTTGAATCAGGCGATCATTGATCCCAAATCGCGCACCGTCACGGCGGGCTACGGAATTCTGCAGCCGCGCGTGGGTATTGCTGTCCAGTCGGCGTCGCGTTCGCGGCTGGCGCGCATGTACTCGGGCCAGACGGGATTTGATATTTATTCTCGCGCGGTTTCGGACGCGTACCAGGATCTCTTCGGTGAAGGGATTTTTACGGGCAAGGGCATCTATGAAGTGGCGACGCTGCATGCCGTGCTGGACAAGCGGTTCCCGCGCAATGCGCTGCTGAGCCACGACCTGATTGAAGGCGCCTATGCGCGCGCGGGCCTGGTGACGGACGTGGAAGTGATTGACGATTATCCGTCGCACTACAGCGCCTACAGCCGACGAAAGCATCGCTGGGTGCGCGGTGACTGGCAGATTGTGCAGTGGATGTTTTCTCACGTGCCGGAAGAGTCGGGTAAGCGTGTGCGAAATCCAATCTCGGATATTTCACGCTGGAAGATCTTCGACAACTTGCGGCGGTCGCTGGTCGATCCGGCGATGGTGGTGCTGTTCCTGGCTGGCTGGCTGGGGCTCCCCGGCGGGCCACTCTACTGGACGGTCGTGCCTCTGGCCTTTCTGCTGTTCCCGGTGCTGGTGCAGTTTGGATTTGCACTGGGGCGGGCGTGGGCGAGCGGGGAGAACGGCGGTACGGCAGAGGCCTTTGCGGGACTTGGGCAGTCTGCGCTTGTGGTTATCGTCAACTTTGCGCTGCTGCTGCATCAGATGCTGTTGGCCGTGGATGCCGTAGTGCGGTCGCTGGTGCGCCGCTACATAACAGGCGAGCGGCTGCTGGAGTGGGAGACGGCTGCGCAGGCGGAACGCAGCAAAGGCAAGCGTACGCCGGTGGATCGCTACCTGATGTGGACACCGATGCTGGCGCTGGCCCTGGGTGCGCTGGTGTATTTTGTCGCGCCGCATCATCGGGCGATCTACTACGCGAGTCCGATTCTGGGTCTGTGGGCGCTCTCGTTTTTCGTGCCCTTGTGGCTGAACAAGCCGACGCGCGACGACAAGCCGTTGAAGCGCGCGGATGCGGCATTTCTGCGCAGACACGCCCTTCGCATCTGGCGCTACTTCGAGCATTTCGGAACAGAACGCCATAACTTTCTCATTCCCGACAATGTGATGGAAGAGGGATTCACAGAGGCTGCGCGCGTCTCGCCCACGAACATCGGGCTGCTGCTGAATGCGCGGCAGGCCGCGTGTGCTCTGGGCTTCATCACGGCGCCGGAGTGTGTGGCGCTGACGCAGAACAGCCTGACGGTGATCGCTCGGCTGGCGAAGCATCGTGGACACCTCTTCAACTGGTACGACACGAAGACGCTCTTGCCGCTGGATGCGGACCCGTTTGTTTCGACGGTGGACAGCGGCAACTTTGTTGCGTCGCTCTATACGCTGCAGGCTGGCGCGCACGAGCTGCTGAAGAAGCCGCTGCTTAGGCCAGAACTGTTTGCGGGAGTGCGCACCTACTGGCAGCAGATGGAGCTGGATGAGTCGCTGGCGGTGCCACTGCGCGGCCTGGTGATGCCGGCGAGCGCAACGGCGACGCAGGAATGGATTGCGTGGCTGCCTGCGGCGCAGGCGGTGTTGTCCGCAGCGGCGGCAGCGGCCGATGAGCACTCCGAGACGCGCTGGTGGCTGACGGAGGCACACAAGAGAGTGACGGCGATCCTGATCCTGCTGCGGGATTATCTGCCCTGGATGCTGCCAGAGTATGCGCCGATTCGCGAGATGTTGCAGCCCGCGATTGGGGAAGAAGCAGAGTCGTTGTCGTTTGAGGAGATCATCGGATTTACGCAGGCGCTGGGCACAAGGCTGAGCCGCGTGTGGAGCGCGATCACGGCCAAGCCAACGCTGAAGGCGCTGGGTGAACAACTGCGGGCCGCGCTGCCGGTGGCGCAGGCTAATCTGCGCGCGTTGGCCGGGCGGGTGGAGACCATTGCGCAGCAGGCGGAGCGTCTGGCCGCGGAGACGGATTTCGCATTCCTGGCGGATCCGGGGCGCGGAGTGCTGTCGATTGGGTACAGCGTGCGGTCGCAGAAGCGGCACGAAGCGTGCTATGACCTGCTGGCCTCAGAGGCACGCATGGCGACGTTCCTCGCAGTAGCGCGCGGCGAACTGCCACAGCAGAGCTGGTTCAAGCTGGGGCGGCAGCACGTACATGCTTTTGGGCGGTTCGTGCTGTACTCGTGGACGGGCACCATGTTTGAGTATCTGATGCCAACTCTGTGGATGCACAGCGACGCAGAGACGCTGCTGGGACGGACGCAGCTCGCGTGCGTGGATGCGCAGCGAGCCTTTGCGCGTACGTTCGGGATTCCATGGGGCATCTCCGAATCAGGCAACGCGACGCGGAATGAGCACAGGCACTATGGCTACCATGCATATGGCGTGCCGCAGATGGCGCTGAGCGAGGATGCGACGGCAGGGCCGGTAGTTTCGCCGTACTCCAGCTTTCTGGCGCTGGGCGTGGAAACGCGCGAAGCGCTGCGCAATCTGCGGCAGATGGATGCCGCTGGCTGGGTAGGCGCGTTTGGGCTCTACGAGGCCGCGGACTACCGGGCGTCGCGCGAGAATCCTGAGCTGGTGCGGGAGTGGATGGCGCACCACCTGGGGATGTCGCTGCTGGCGGTGACGAACCTGCTCGAGAGCAAGGCGGTGCAGCGGTGGTTCCATGCCAACCGGCTGGTGCAGGCCTCTGAGCTGTTGCTCGAGGAGATGCCGGTGCGGCGGGGTGCACTGCACGCGTCGCTGGAGGAGTACACGGCCACGCCGGCGAGCCGGGACTGGCGCTCGGTGATGCGGTGGTTCCTGCATCGGCCGGTGCGGACGCAAAGCGCGTAGGAAGATGCGCAGCCGGCTGCGATGGCAACCGGCTGCCGATGCATCAGCGGTGCTTGATGAAAGAGCCGCTCTGCAGCTCACGTATGGCCTGCTGCAACTCGGCCTGCGTGTTCATCACGATCGGGCCGTACCAGGCGACGGGCTCTTCGATCGGTTTGCCGGAGACGAGGAGAAAGCGGATGCCTTCCGGTCCGGATTGCACCACGATCTCATCGCCGCGATCAAACAAGACGAGCGAGTGATTCTTTGCGTCGTACTTCGCGGGCGCATTGGGGTCGATTGCCGATTCGGTGAGCACGGCCTGCGGGTCTGAGGCATCGCGGAAGGTGCCGGAGCCTGCAAAGACGTAGGCAAAGGCGTTGCGCGTGGTCTCGACCTGGATGCGACGGCGCGTGTTGGGCGGAACCGAGATGTCAATGTACTGCGGGTCTGCGGCGACGCCCTCCACCGGACCACGCTTACCCCAGAACTCACCACAGAGGATGCGCGCGTGCGTTCCATCGTCCTCAGTGACCTCGGGGATGGCCGATGCGGGGATGTCCTGGTAGCGCGGGTCCGTCATCTTGAGCGAGGCGGGCAGGTTGGCCCAGAGCTGAAAGCCGTGCATGCGGCCGTTGACATCGCCTTTGGGCATCTCCTGATGGAGGATGCCGCTGCCGGCCGTCATCCACTGCAGATCGCCGGCGGTCATGCGGCCCTTGTTGCCGAGCGAGTCGCCGTGAGTGACCTCTCCCGCGAGCACGTAGGTGATGGTCTCAATGCCACGATGCGGATGCCAGGGGAAGCCAGCGATGTAGTCGGCCGGGTTTTCATTGCGGAAGTCGTCAAAGAGCAGAAAGGGATCGAACTCTTTGGTCTTGCCGAATCCAAAGGCGCGCTGCAGTTTGACGCCTGCGCCTTCCAGGGTTGGTTTGGTCTCGGAAATCTGTTGAACGGCACGAAGCGACACGGTGAACCTCCTCGGGCTTACAGGTATTGGATGCGCGAGGGTGATATTTGTTGCAACAAGTATAAGGGCCGGCGAAAGGATTCACCGGCCGCGAGTTATGCGTCAACCCTTGATGAACTCCACATCGAGGGTGATCGTGACATCTTCGCCGACGAGCATGCCACCGGTTTCGAGGGCGGCATTCCAGACGAGCCCGAAGTCCTTGCGGTTGATCTTTGTGGTAGCGGATGCGCCAATGCGGAGGTTGCCCCAGGGATCCTTTGCCGGCTGCGTGGAACCCTCGACCGAGAAGATGACCGAGCGGGTGACACCGTGGATGGTGAGATCGCCGATGACGGTGAACTCGCCGGGCGCGGTACGGGTAACGCGCGTGGACTGGAAGGTCATCACGGGGAACTTCTCGGCGTCAAAAAAGTCCGCGCTTTTGAGGTGGCCATCGCGCTGCGCGTCGGCTGTATGGACGGTATCGACAGGAATGGACGCTTCGACGCTGGAACGGGCGATATCGCCTTCATCGAGCGTGAGCTTGCCACTGATGTTGCTGAACTTGCCCTTCACGCTCACAATCATCATGTGCCTGACTTTGAACTCTGCGGCTGAGTGGGCGGGGTCAATCTTCCAGGTGGTGGGTACAGAATCTGTCACGGTATTGCTCCTTCTACTGCTTAGATGAGGCTGCAATGTATTTGTTGCAACAAATATATTGTGCCTGCGACGCGATCCCAGCGACCGAAGGCCTGGCCGAGTGAGCCGGCTTAGTCGTGACGGGAGGAAGGCGCGCGGTCGAAGGCGCTCTCAAAGTGTTCTAATTGAGCCGTTTGGCCTGGAATCAGGTAAACGCTGACGACGTCGAAGCGGGTCTCGGGCGGGGTATCGAGGGGGAGTTGGCGCAGGTAACGCCGGGCCAGACGGCGCAAGATGCGGCGCTTGTCTTCATCGACGGCGGCGTGAGCCGGGGTGGCGTCGCGGGCAGTGCGGGTTTTCACTTCGATGAAGCAGAGCAGACTGCCCTGCCAGGCAATCAGGTCCACATCCCCTGGCACATCACCGGAGGCCCAGCGGCGGGCAACGACGGTGTAGCCTTTGCGCCGCAGGTAGAAGAAAGCGGCATCTTCTCCTGCGAGGCCGGTGGCAAGGTGTGCGGGGAGTAGCTGGGCGCGTCCTCGCCAGACGGAAAGCCGGTCGAGGCTGTGCAGAGTTTTCTCAAGTGCAGAGAGACGGAGCCCGGTGTTCCACGCCATTGGCATCCATTGTCACGGGTGAGACGGGCGTCTGCCAAGCTGGAGTCAAAAAAGCGGGCAGGCGCACAAGGATCTGCAGCCTGCCCGGATGACTTGTTCGAAGCGCTATGCGGTTGCGCCGGTGAGCTGACCGGTATGGGCATGCTCGTTCTCGGCAAGGGTGAGGGCTTCCTCAAGGATATCGAGAGCGACCGTCGCTTCGTGCTCGTTGACGACGAGGGGCGGGCAGAGGCGCAGCGAGGTTTCTCCACAGCCGAGGACCATGAGGCCGCGCTCGAAGGCGAGGGTTTCGACCCGGTTGCGAACCGCAGGCGCGGGTTCGCGCGTGGCCTTGTCCTTCACCAGCTCGATGCCGATCATCAGGCCGCGGCCGCGGACGTCGCCGACCATGGGATGCGTCTTCTTCCAGCCGTTGAGGCGTTCCATGATCATGGCGCCGACACGGGCAGCATTGCCCATGGCCTCGCGCTCGATGATGTCGATGGTGGCGAGGGCAGCGGCGATGGAGATGGGATTGCCGCCGAAGGTGGAGGCGTGCGACCCGGGGACCCAGTCCATGACCTCGGCGCGGCTCATGCAGACGCCGAGAGGCATGCCGCTGGCAATGCCTTTGGCCATGCAGACGATGTCTGGCTGGACGCCGGAGTGCTCGATGGCCCACCACTTGCCGGTGCGGCCGGCGCCGGACTGCACCTCATCGACCACCAGCAGGATGCCGTGACGGTCGCAGAGGGCGCGCAGCTCGCGCAGGAAGTTTGTGGGCGCGACGACGTATCCGCCTTCACCCTGGATGGGCTCGACGAAGATGGCCGCAACTTCTTCAGGGGGCAGGATGGTCTTGAAGAGCTTCTCTTCGATGTACCTTGCGCAGCCGAGCGCGAACTCCTCTTCGGCCTGCGGGCCGCCGGTGCAGCCGCGATAGGCATAGGGATAGCGGACGTGGGTGACGCCGGGGACGAGCGGGGCGAAGCGGCGCTTTTGCTGCGGCTTGGACCCGGTGAGCGAGAGCGCGCCCATGGTGCGGCCGTGGAAGGCGCCGAGAAAGGCGATGATGTGCTGGCGGCCGGTATGGTAGCGGGCGAGCTTCATGGCGCACTCGATGGCCTCGGCGCCTGAGTTGCCGTAGAAGAACTTGTGCGGGCCGGGCATGGGGGCAATTGAAGAGAGCCGCGCGGCAAGATCGGTGAGCGGCTCGTTGTAGAAGTCGGTGCCGGAGATATGGATGAGCTCGGCAGCCTGCTTCTGAATTGCGGCGACGACTTCGGGGTGGCAATGGCCGGTGGAAGTCACGGCGATCCCTGCGGCGAAGTCGAGAAACTCATTGCCGTCCACATCTTCCACGCGGATGCCGCGGCCGCGGCGCGCGACGAGGGGATAGGAACGGGTGTAACTGGGCGAGATGTAGCGTGTGTCGGCCTCGACGGCGGCTTTGGCCTTCGGCCCCGGCAGAGCGCCTTTCAGTTTTGGTCCGAACTGAGCGTGCATTTCCTGCTTGGTCATGATCTTGTGTCCTCGGCAGATTCGGTTGTGTGGCGCGTGCGTGACGAGCTCCGGCGGGCAGGTGCGCGGCCACGGGCCCCGGCAACGTGGGGCCGCTCATTTCCGCTCGCCACAGTGGGCGAACGCTAACAACGGGCGAGGATCTTCGGCGGTCCGGTACTAATCGCCGCCGAAGAGACTAGGTCGCGTGCGGATGGGCAGCACGCGGAGATGCTTGCGCGGGCAGATGATGCGGGCGCGCGCACGGGACCAGCGCCTGGAGGCCGGAACGAGCGATGCGGCAAGAATGGTGCGCGTCTGCATGGAAATCCCGCTGACCCGAGGATAGCACGGCGGCGGATGACAGTTCCAAAGGCGAAAAGCGAGCAAATGCCGCGCGGAAGGCTAGGAAG
>JAGWML010000066.1 GCA_028873155.1 Acidobacteriota bacterium | reverse complement strand
AACGAACGGCTCACTTCTGCGGCCCGCGCCCAGAAGGCGCGATCTTCCACCGGGCCCCAGCGTGCCCATAGATCGTAAAACGCGGGCAGGTGATATGAGGGATCCGTGAATGGCTCCGGCATCACCTCCGGGACAAACAAAATCATCGGCGGCTCAGGATGCATCATCGGCCCCACTGCGTGCGGGCCAAACTTGCCCGGCGCGGAGATCACCTCCCGGTGCACCATGGCCCGCAACAGCTTGTCCGCCTCCGCGTGATAGTTGTAGATCCCCTTGCCGTCACCCCAGCGGTTCGAGGCAAACAGGAGCGCCATAGCGAAGTAGGACTCACCGTCCGGCGCCGCGCCCTCCGAGTTGTGCGTTCCATCCGTCTTGCACGACCATGCGAAGAACTCGTAGCTCGGCGCCTTCGGGTCGCTGATGTACATGTAGGTCTTTGCCCAGTTCCAGATCGCGTCAAACTCGGCCTTCTTGTCCAGCTGTGCGGTGATCATCATGCCGTAGGACATGCCTTCGGTGCGCACATCATGGTTGGCCCAGTCGGTGACGTACATCAGGGGTCCGGCGGCATTGCTGCCCGCCGCAAAGGCAATGGCCTGCGTCTGCGGGTCGCCGTGGAAGAGCTGCCGGTAGGCTGCGGCGATCTTCGCGTGAACTTCGGCCTCGGTATGCCCATCGGCGACGAAGAGATTGGGATAACGTCCGGTCGCAAAGGCGCCCGCACCGTTGTCGTCCGGCGCGGCATGAGCGCCGTTGGCAGCGCAGAGCGCCAGCGCAATAAAAGACAGAGACAGGCGCAGGAAGCGGTGACTCACAGGCATGGCGGCTCTCCCAGGCGGCATTGCTGAAGCGATTTACTGAACGCTCAGCAGTATCGCCCAGCCTCCTGCTGCCGTGCAAGAGTCGCCGTTGAAGCCGGCATTACGGGTGCCGGTGCAGCACGTGTCTCGCGATGTCCGGCCAGAACTCGCGGAAGACGTTGGTGAGCGCGTCCCGGCCAATTGAATAGGCAAACTTCTCGGACAGATCCGCCGTGGAGTCATCGCCCTCTGGGTAGTAGGTGGTGGAGACCGCCTGCGCCGCGGCGCGCCCCACCAGTTCCGCGCCATTGAAGGTATTCCGCCCGTGATAGTCCGGCGTGATAATCACCCGCGATCCGGCATAGATGGCGCGCTTCAGGAACCTGCCGCGCCCCATGGCGTAGTAGCGTTCATCTTCATGCAAGACGGTGGGCAGCGCCCACAGCACCATGAAGTTGCCGTCGGTCTTGTCCACGAACCCGCGCCAGGTGTACGCCCACAATCCCTCCGGCCCTTTGCCTAGATCCGGATGCGTATCCGTCCCCTTCGCCAGCAGCGAAGTGATGCCAACAAACAGAAAGGACGAGTAGTCAAAGCTGTTTTGTGCGGCCAGAATAAACGCCTGTTTCGAGGACGGTGGTGGCGGCCTAAGGCCTGCACTTACGGCGCGGTAGTTCGGCATAATGCCGAGGATGCGCTTGGGCTGCTGCTGTCCCGCAAGAGCTCCGCCCGGCCCAGTCTGTTGCGTCGGCGCATCTGGCAGCGCGCCTGTCTGCGCCTGCGGCTTTGTTTCTGGCTGCGGCGCCTGCTGCGCCGTCGCGTTCTGGGCGCTGGCCTCGGCGGCCTGTTGCGCCGGTCCTGGAGCAGGCGTCACGGCCGGAGTCGCAGCCGAAGTTGCTTCCTGCGCGCCCGTCGCCGACGCTACGGTGAGAATCAAGATCAAGAGAAGATGAGAGCGCAAAAATCCTCCAGCATGCCAAATGAGAGCGCAAAAGACGACTCGCGAGCCCGTACAGCCGTAAAAATCAGAATACTTTCTTCAGGTGATACGCTGTCCCATTCCGGCCCCGCCCACCCGAGGCGGCCGGGGGAATGACAAAAGAAAACGAGGGACTCATCCAATTAGACGGACGCCGCCGCGCATGGATGCAACGAGATGCAGAGGCTCGCCCCAGTGTTCCCCGCAAGTCAGGCGATGAAGAGGCGAACATCGAAACTGCTCCATCAGGGATGGCGGTTAGTGTGGTTCCGCGGGAGGAGGGCCGGCTGTTTGCCCGGCTTCTGCCGCTGCATCGAGCCCATGGGTCGGATCACGGTGCAGAAACCTGCGCGAGAGGTCCGGCCAGAACTCCTGAAAGATCGCACCGCCCGTCCCCTCGGCGGTCACAATCAGCCCGTTGCCGATCGTAAGACCCACGCCGCTGTCCTGCGCCGGGTAATACAAATTCGACAGCGCACCCGATGAGATGTTGCCGAGGATGTTGGAATAGTTCGGCTCCCAGCGTCCGGTGTTGTCGTGTTTGCAGATCACCGTGGTCGCCATTGCGTAGAGCAGCCTGCGCCGCTTCGACCCATGGCCCATGCGGAAGTACCGCGGGTCCTGGCGAAACAGCGCCGGATAAACACCGTTGCCGAGAATCGTCCCATCGAACGAATCGAGGAACTTAACACCGACGCGCTCTCCGAATCCTGAAGCGCCCCACGGAAAGCCCGAATCGGAGTCGGCCGCCTCGCCGTAGCCCGCCACCAGCGCAGCCACGCCGACATTGGCCGGGTCAACTGCCGCACGCAGCGCCAGCCGCATCTTCTCACCGGCTGTCAGTGAGGCGGCATTCATGCGATACGAGGTATTGAAGTTCTGCACCACGCCGAGCAGCCGCTGCTTCTCTTCTTCACGCATCTGCTCTTCGGCTGCGCGGTGCTGGTTATCCGCAGGCGTGCTCGCCGTGGAGGCAGCCTGGCTACTCTGCGGCACCGGGCTCTCTGGCAACGCCTGTCCGCTGTGCTGGGCGGCCGCTTGCCCTGGATCTTCCGTCGCATGCAAAGCAGTCGGCAGGCACCCGATCGGTGCGCCAATCAGTACGCAAAGCAGCGTTGTTTGTAGACGCAATCATCGATCCTTTCCTGATCGGCTGGTGAACCAGCGCCCTCCGGAGTGATTCGATTCCCCGGTGATGCCGTGCAGGGGTCACTTCTCCACCCGGCGAAGAGTCATCACAGTTTGAGCACACTTTCCCTTTAGGGTTAGAGACACCAAAATTGCCAGGTGGTTGCGTGGCGCCAGAAAAAAATCTGCACACGCGCGCATCTCAGGGCTCATTGGCCGCACGCAGAGATGCGAAGGCCCTCCGGCTCAATGCCGAAGGGCCTTCAAGGGTTCTGCACATCCGGCCTACGCTGTCACCGTCCGCGTCGGCTTGGAGCCCCACAGCCCGTAGTAGGCAATGAAGAGGTAGCACACGATGGGGATGACGAACGACTGCTGGATGCCCATGCGATCCGCGGCCGCGCCAATCAGGAAAGGAATCACCGCGCCGCCCACGACGGCCGTCATAATCAATCCCGAGCCTTTGCTCGTCATCGGGCCCAGGCCGGCGATGCCCAGCGCAAAGATATTGGGGAACATGATCGAGTTGAAGAAGCCGCAGAGCACGAGTGTCCAGATCGCCACCTGGCCCGAACTCATCATTGAGATCGCCAACAGGGCTGCCCCGGCGAATCCAAACCCGCCAAGCAGCTTGCCCGACTTGATCTTTGTCAGCACCCACGAGCCGAGCAGACGGCCCACCAGCGCTCCGGCCCAGTAGAGCGACACCAGAAACGACGCGGTCTTCGCACTGCTCACGCCCTGCGTCTTGAAGTAGTTCACGGCAATCGATGCCAGGCCTACCTCAACGCCGACATACAGAAAGATGCCCACCGCGCCCAGCACCGTGTGCCGGTAGCTCCAGATGCTGCGCGACAAAATGGCATCCCCTTCTTTCGCCGGGCGGAACTCCTGTGTATGTGCAATGTGGGGCAGATGCAGAAATGCTACTGCGATGCCGAGCAGCAGAAGCGCGGCAGCGATCAACAGGTAAGGGACGCGCACCGTATCGGCAATTGCTGCTTTTGAGATGAGCTTCGACGGGTCCGTCAGGATGTAGGCTCCGGCGACCAGCGGCGCAATCGTTCCGCCCAGCGAGTTGAGCGCCTGCGCCAGTGTCAACCGCACAGGAGCGGAATGCTCCGGCCCGAGGATCGCCACGTAGGGGTTCGCCGCCGTCTGCAACGCCGTCACCCCCGCGCCAACCACAAATACCGCGGTCAGGAACAGCGGAAAGCTCACCAGTTTGGCCGCAGGCACAAACATGACGCAGCCCACCACCTGGATGAAGAGCGAGACCACCATCGTCCGCTTGTAACCGATGCTCTCAATCAACCTTGAAGTCGGCGAGGAGAACACAAAGTAGGCAAGGAAGAAAGCCGACTCGGCCAGCATCGCCCAGGCGTATTCAAGGTTAAAGATGGACCGCAGATGCGGCACCAGCGCCATGTTCAGATTGGTGATGAATCCAAAGATGAAGAACAGCGCAGTGACGGTGATGAATGGTCCTGTGTAACTGGGTGAGGTTGCTGTCGGTGCGGCGGTTGATCGGGTAGACATGCGGAACGGTTCTCCACTTCCTTTGAAAGGTTCAGCCCGGTTAGGGCCTGGCTGTTCAGGCTGCCCTCCATTGCGGCCAGTCTGACGAGCGCCAAATCGTGCTTCAGTTGCGGGGATGCGGGGTTCTGCGCTTGCCCGCCTTTGTTTTGCTGCACACCACACTATACGCAAAGACCCGCGACGGGGAAGCGCAAATCCGGGCCCCCGAAACCGGTATTAGCGCACCGTCGCGGTCCAATCTCCGCAATCTGCGAATTCCCCCGCAGATACCGTATTCTCGAATGAGCACGAGGAGACTTTGCGTGGCCAACGAATCGTTGACAGGAGCGCGGCTGAAGAAGGTGCTCGCTGCCCTTGAAGAAAACTGGCAGGCCGAGGTGGAGGCCTATCACACGTACATGGCGCTGGCTGACCGCGACTCAGACCCGGTGCGGGCGCAGGTGCTGCGTCATCTCGCCAACGCCGAGTGGGAACACGCTGCCCTGTGGCAAGGCCGCATCGTCGAGCTGGGAGGTGCTGAGCCTGTCTACCGCGGCAGCCCCGGCGGCGAGGCCGACTCGCTGGCCAACCGCGCCGGCGGCGTCCGCATGGCGCTGCGGCGCCTGGAGATTGAGGAAAGCCGCCATATCGCCACCTACGGTGAGCAACTCAAGGCCCTCGGTGATGAAGGCTCGATCGCCATCCTCGACCACGTGATTGAAGATGAGAAGGACCATTACCACGAGCTGGGCTCGCTGCTGCGCGGCCATTACACCGCTCCGGCAGGCGCACCCAAGATCGATGCCAAGGCAGTGCTCGACGAACTGCTCGCCAAGCGCAACAAAGGCCGCAAGCAGCCCGGCGCATGGATTGGCGACGCCATCTACGGCGTCAACGACGGCCTGGGCGCGATCTTCGGCATCGTCTCTGGCGTCTCCGGCGCAACCGCCGGCGACAGCAAATATGTCCTGCTGGCCGGTATCTCCGGCATGGTCGCCAGCGCGCTCTCCATGGGCTCCGGCGCCTACCTCGCGGCCAAAAGCGAACGCGAGATCTACGACGCCGAGATCGCACGCGAGCGCGAAGCTATCCAGATGAACACGCCCGAGGCCCGCGAACTTCTCTCGCTCTACTACCAGGTAAAAGGCCTGCCCGAAGAAGATGCGCACAAGATGGTGAACCACATCGCCAGCGATCCCGAGCAGTTTCTGCGCGTGCTGGCCAGCGAGAGGCTCGGCACTTCGGAAGATGCTCTCAGCAATCCTCTTGTCTCCGCCAGCTCCGGCGCGCTATCCACGGCCATCGGCGCGCTCATCCCGGTCATTCCGTTTTTCTTTCTGCAGGGAGTGCCCGCCGTCGTCGCGGCGGCGATCGTCTCGCTGATCGCTCACTTTGCTGTCGGCGCAGCCAAGAGCCTCATCACTGTGCGCTCGTGGTGGTCTTCCGGCATGGAGATGACCGTCGTCGGCGCCGTCGAGGGCGCTGTCACGTATGGCATTGGTATTCTGCTCGGCAAGGGCGGCATGTAGCCCGCGGGAGCGGCCAGCCTCAACGTTCAACTGCAGCAAGAGTCGCGGCCAGCTCCCGCGCCGCGCCTCGTCCCAGTCGAATGCAATCGGGAATCCCGATGCCGTCGTACGCGTTCCCTGCGAGCTTCAGGCCTGGCAGCGCAGCCACGCGCTCGCGAATGCGCGTCATCCGGTCTTGATGACCCACGGCATACTGCGCCATCGCCCTCTGCCAGCGCGCGACCTGCGCATATTCGGGCCTTGCTTCCGCAGGCAATGTCTTCGCTCCCAGAATCTCCCGCAGCTCCCGCTCTACGGTTGCAACCAACTTTTCGTCCGGCTCAGCCAGCAAGGATGCATTCTTCATGCCGCCCAGAAAGGCTCTCAGAACTGCTTTTCCCGGAGGCGTGCGGCCCAGAAACTTGCGGTGCACAAAGGTACACGCCAGCATGCTCCGTTCCTCACTCGCAGGGACCAGAAATCCAAATCCCTCCGGCAACCGCCCAAGCTGGCTCTCGTCATACACAAGATTCACGGTGATGGACGACGAGTACGGAATGCCGCGCAGTTCTTCGCCGAGCACGCGGTCGACGGGCTCCAGCAGTGCGCCAGCGGCCCATGCCGGCGAGGCAAAGATCACGGCATCAAAGTCCTCCGCAGCTCCATTCGCCGTCACGCGCCAACCGGCGGCCGTCTTCTCCAAGGCCGTCACCGCCGTCGAGCGCCGCACCCAGGCTGGATTGATCCGCGCCTCCAGCGCATCCACCATCTGCTGCAGCCCACCACGCAAGGTGGTGAAGATGCCGCGCGGTCCTGCAGGCTTCGTCGCCGCTCCTGATGCCGGCTTGGCCGCGCTCATCCTCGCGCGCATCTGCTGGTGTGCGGCCAGCATCCCGCGCGTCAGCGAGCCGTACTTCGTCTCCATTTCCACCAGTCGCGGCAGCACCGTGCGCGCGCTCAACTGCGCTGCGTCTCCGCCATAGATTCCCGACAGCAGCGGATCCGCCAGCCGGTCCACGGCCTCCGCGCCAAAATGCCGCTCCACCAGCGCGGCAACCGACTCATCCTGCCCCGCGGACCTGGGCGGATGCAGCAACTCAAGCGCCATGCGCGCCTTGGTCCGCAGGCTGAAGAGTGGCGTCAGCGCCGTCGGCACCAGCTTGGTCGGCACCAGAAACATCAGTCCATCCGGCAGCGGCACCAGCCGGTTGCGCACCACGATATAGGTCTTTCGATCCGCGTCATTCGACAGCGTCAGTTGATCGCCCAGTCCCAGCTCGCGGCATAACTCAGCCGCTGCCGGCTTCTCTGTAATGAACGAGTCCGGCCCACCCTCAATCACGGCGCCGTTCACCACCTCTGATGCGATGGAGCCGCCCAGCCGCGCGCGCGACTCATAGAGCCTGTACTCCACCGGTGCGCCGGAGCGGCGTGACTGCTCGAGTTCATACGCGGCCGAGAGCCCCGCGATGCCCGCGCCGATGATTGCTGTCCGCATCTGTTTTGACCTCACTCCAGGAAAGCTGCACAATGGAACGTTCTTGCCGTGTTGCAAATGGCGTTGCAGAAATCGCAATCGCCATCGGAAGCCTGCACCTTCAGGATCGCGCCCGGACCTCAATGCCGTGTGTGACTCGTGTCACTTCAAATCCTCGCCCGTGCAGGTTAACAATGTTGCATGTGTTGGCCTGCAAGGGAAAGCCAGCATCTGTTCTCCCGCGTATTCAGCCCGCACTCGGCCGTCTCCCCATGGGTTTTCTGAGTCAGGAGCCACTCGATGAATGCTGAGTTGATCCACCGCCTTCATTTCGCCTTCACTGTCACCTTCCATTATCTCTTTCCGCAGCTCACCATGGGCCTGGCGCTGCTCATCGTGGTGCTCAAGACCATCGCCCTGCGCACCGGCCTCGACAAGTGGGACCGCGCCGCGCGCTTCTGGGGCCGCATCTTCGGCATCAATTTTGTCTTTGGCGTGGTCACCGGCATCCCCATGGAGTTCGAATTCGGCACGAACTGGGCACGCTTCTCGCGGCTCTCCGGCGGCGTCATCGGCCAGCCTCTCGCCATGGAGGGCGTCTTCAGCTTCTTCCTCGAATCCGCCTTCCTCGGCCTGTTTCTCTACGGCGGAAATCGCCTCTCGAAGAAGATGCACTGGTTTTCCGCGGTCATGGTCTTCGTGGGCTCGTGGATCTCCGGCTTCTTTATCATCGTGACCGACGCATGGATGCAGCACCCCGTCGCGTATGCGCGCCTGCCCAACGGCCAGTTTGAAGTCCTCAGCTTCTGGCAACTGCTCCTCAATCCCTGGGGACTGCTCCAGTACGCACACAACATGACCGGCGCCGTCGTGACTGCCAGCTTCGTGATGGCTGCTGTCGGCGCGTTTTATCTGCTGGAGGGACGATTCCTCTCCGGCGATGCTGACTACTGCCGCATGTTTCTCAAGGTCGGCGTCATCGCCGGACTCATCTCCACCATCGTCGTCATCTTTCCGACCGGCGACCTGCACGGCAAATACGTCGCGCGCAATCAGCCCGCCGCCATCGCTGCCATGGAGGGCCTCTTCAAGACCGAGACCGGCGCGGGCATCATCCTCATGGGCCAGCCCAACGAAGAGACGCAGCAGATTGACAACCCCATCGTGGTGAACGATGCGCTCAGCTTCCTCATCTACGGCACGACGAAAGCGGAGGTCAAAGGCCTCGATCAGTTCCCGCGCGACCAATGGCCCACCACGCTGCCACTGCTCTACTACGCCTACCACATCATGGCCGGCCTCGGAACCTACTTCGTCCTGCTGATGCTTGGCGCGGCCTTCCTGCTCTGGCGCGGCACGCTCCATCGCACCCGCTGGGTCCTGTGGCTGCTGCTCATCAGCTTTCCGCTACCCTACATCGCCAACACTGCAGGCTGGATGACCGCGGAGATTGGACGCCAGCCCTGGCTCATCTACGGCCTCATGCGCACCAGCGAGGGCTACTCCAGCATGGTCTCGGCTGGCAACGGACTCTTCACCCTGCTCGGCTTCATGGGCCTCTACGCGCTGCTTGGCCTGCTCTTCACGGTGCTGGTCTACCGTGAAATCAGCCACGGGCCGGAGCCGAAAGAAAAGGCAGCCGTGGCTGCCGACTGATCGCACCGCCTGACGGATGCATACAAAGAAGGGAGCATTGCGATGATGGGTTTTATCTGGTTCTGGCTGGTAGCGGTGATGATCGTCGGTTATGTCGTGCTCGACGGCTTTGATCTCGGCGTGGGCGTGCTGCATCTCTTTCTCGTTCGCAGCGAGACGGAGCGGAAAGCCACGCTGGCCAGCATCGGCCCCGTGTGGGACGGCAACGAGGTGTGGCTCCTGGCCGGCGGCGGCACGCTTTACTTTGCCTTCCCGCTGCTCTACGCCTCGGCCTTCTCCGGCTTTTATCTGCCTCTGATGATCGTGCTCTGGCTGCTGGTGCTGCGCGGCGTGAGCCTTGAACTGCGCAACCACCTCGATCTCGGCGTCTGGCGTTCGCTGCTCGATGGTGTCTTTGGTCTGGCCAGCGCGCTGCTCGCCATCTTTTACGGCGCGGCCCTCGCCAACGTAATCCGCGGCGTCCCGCTGCAACCGGATGGCTACTTCTTCCTGCCGCTCTGGACCAACTGGCAGCCCGGCGTCGCGCCCGGCATTCTCGACTGGTACACCGTCATCGGCGGCCTCGTCGCGCTGGTCGCGCTCACCCTGCATGGTGCTCTCTGGCTCACCATCAAGGTATCGGGCGACCTGGAACAGCGCGCCCGCAGGATCGTCACTCCGCTCTGGCTCGCGCTTGCGGCCCTCACCGTGATCAGCCTCATCGCCACCATCGTCGTGCGCCCCGCCAGCCTCAACAACTACTATCACTACCCGGTCACCTTCATCGTGCCCGTCGGCGTGGTTGCTTCGCTGGCCGCGCTCTGGTTCTGGAACCGCAACGCCCAACCCGTCAAGGCCTTCCTCGCGTCCAGCGTCTATCTCTTCTTCATGCTGGCCGGGGCCTGCTGGGGCGTCTATCCCACGCTGTTGCCCGCCACCACCGGCGCGGCCAACGACATCACGCTCACCCGCGCCATCTCCGGCCCGCACACGCTTTCCGTTGGCCTCGCGTGGTGGACCTTCGGCATGGCCCTCGCCGTGGCCTACGTCGTCTTCGTCTACAGCCGCTTCAAGGGCAAGGCCGACGCAGCAACTGTCGGCCACTGAGTCTGGGCACGGCCTCACGCTGCAGACACAGCAGCGGCCGACCTGAAACCATTTGGAGCAGAAAGCCAAGCGTAGCCAGACCTGCGAACGCTCCGAAGGGATTGTTGGCGGTATAGTCGGCTGTCAGGCAGTAATCGGCACTCCATGAGCGTATTGGCGATTATGCGCTCATCAACTCTTACGATGGCATCATTGGCGTGAGCCCGTTCGCAAGGATCTATTTGACAGAGCCCGACTGAACGACGGCTCCGAAAGAGATCATTCGCCATGAGAGGAGCGCGCGGTATTGCGGCGGGGCTGCCGGGATGCTTGCCGCCGGGACCAGAGGAGGAGTAACGTACGCCTAACCCGTTACTTCTTGCCTTTCCCCGTCTTCATTCCTAGCATTGCGCCATGTTAATCAACAACCTTTTGATCGATCACGCACGCCATCAGCCGACGAAGGCCGCCGTGATCACCAATGAGCGCAGCATTACGTACGGCGAGTTGGATCTCGCGGTGAACTGTCTGGCTCGCCATCTAGTTAGCCGGGGGCTCGAGCGCGGTGACCGTGTGGCAGTGCATTGGCACAACTCCATAGAGTACGTAGTGCTGATGATGGGCATCTGGCGCGCAGGCATGATTATGGTGCCGATCAATCCACGTCTGAAAGCCGCAGAGATCGATTATGTTTTGGAAAACTCAGGAGCGCGCCTCCGCTTCAGCGAGCCTGCACTGGCGGGGCTCGTGAATGGAGTCAAGGCCGAGAGCGAACTGCCAATGCTCAACGCAACCTGCGAACGGCTTCCCGATGTGGATTCCGATGCACCGGCAATCATCCTTTATACCTCGGGTACCACGGCGCGGCCGAGAGGGATGGTACATTCGCAGCGCAGCTTGTTCGAAGGTTCGCGCGCCTTGGTGGGCTTCGTGGCAGGTCTGAACGAAAGGCCGCTTGCAATCTCCCAATTGGCGCATATTGCAGCCCTCACTGGTGTCTTTATTCCAGGCTTGATCGAGGGCGCAACCATTGTGCTGCAGCGTAGCTTTGAAGCGGGCGCAGCGCTTGACCTCATCGAGAGATTTGGCTGTACGTATTTCTTTTCCCTTCCAGCTGCTCTGCAACAGATGGCGAGGCGCAGGCTGTGCGCCCGCGAAAGGTTTCAAGCATCAAGTCAATCGGTGCCGGTGGCGACAGCGTTTCGGTTGCCCTGCACCGGCGCGTTTGGGACCAGTTCCATGTGGAGGTGCAGGAAGGTCACGGCATGACGGAACTGTGCCCAAGTTCCTTCAATCCCTCGGGCGCTGTGCGTGCGGGTTCGGTTGGCCTCCCATGCGGCACCAGCGTCCGCATCGTGGATTTGCTGGGTAATGACGTGAAGCCAGGAGAAGCGGGCGAGCTGTTGTTACGCGGCAACGCCGGTTGCATCGGCTGCTGGAACGATCCCGAGGCGACGGCGCGATTGTACGAGGGCGGCTGGTTGCGCACAGGGGACCTGTTTTCACGCGACGAAGACGGTTATCTCTGGTTCCAGGGCCGCCTCAAGCAAATCATCATTCGGGGCGGTTCGAACATCTCGCCTCAGGAGGTGGAAGAGGCCCTGTATAAGCATCCGGACGTACTTGAAACCGGAGTTGTTGGGCTTCCCGATCCCATGTTCGCGGAGGTTCCCGTCGCATTCGTCTCACTACGCGAAGGGCGCGATGTGCTGCACGATGAATTGATTGCTCACGCGCGTACGCTTCTCGCTGATTACAAAGTTCCAACGCGGATCTTTTTCATGGATGAACTTCCCAAGGGATTAACCGGGAAGGTCGATCGCCGGCGCCTGCGCGAAGTCCTTCTCGCCAATGCCGACTCTATCGAGGACGGCGCCATAGTTCGGGTGTGACGCGTGGACTGTGAAGCGGGCGGTCATGCGAACAGCCCTCAATAAAGGCTCACGTTCTTCAATGGCCCGGTCGAGCAGAGAAAAAAAGCCTCTTCGCCACCTGGCTTATCGTAAGCGAATGCGCGGGCGCCAAAAGGAACGTAGCGAATCTGGGCGAGAAAGTCGAGTTTTCCTCGCAATTCCGCAGCCCGACTTTCATTTCCGCATATCGCATGCACCGATGCGGACATGCCGAGGGTCATGGGGTCTTCCGGTAGATAACCTAAACCGCGTTCGGCGGCCTCCGCCGCGCCGGACTTATTCCCCGTTACAGCGCGACTTTTGCTGAGGAACCAATACAGCTTGACCAGCGCCGGATCATCTTCAAGCACGCGCGCTGCTTCCTGCTCGAACTGATCGAATAGACCCCGATAGGCCAGGTTGCATGCGAAATCCGAGTGAACGAGCGGAGAAAGTGGATCGAGCACGAGCGCACGCTTTAGCCACTTCTCGCCCTCTTCAAACCGGCCGACCGGGTGCAGGTAGGATGTCGCGTATTTCGCGACCGCCATCGCATAGTTTGGGTTCAGATCGAGACAGCGGC
>JAGWML010000302.1 GCA_028873155.1 Acidobacteriota bacterium | reverse complement strand
ACCGTGGTGTTGAACTGCGCATCCAGCACCTGACTGCCCTGCAGAGGGACCGAGAGATGTGCAGAGACGAGATCCAGGGGCGTCTGCCCCAGCGTGGATGCGCCGCTGAGAGGAACATCGGTCGATGGAGCGCCATTCGCGAGATACGCGCGCCCATCCATGCCAAAGGTGAATGGCGTGAGCGGAATGCTGACGAACTTCTTGCCTTCGGCGTTGAAGGTGTAGGTGGTCGAGGTCTGCACCGCCCAGCCCATGCCCTGCACCTGCGTGAATTGAAGGTTCTTCGCGGTGAAGCTGATGTTGCCGTAGGTCTTGGTTACTGGCGCGGTATTCGACGGGAAGGTAATCGAGGCCTGCTTGCCTCCGCCCGAGACGAGTTGTCCATCGCCGGTGATGTGTGTATCGAGCCACGGAACATAGATATTGATGCCCTTATAGGTCGCTTTGAAGTCGCCTGAGCCCGGCGCTACATAGGCATTGATCGACTGGAAGCTCACGTTGCCGGCTTCAAGAGGCGCGGAGAACGGCCCTGTTGTCAGGCTCCCGCACAGCCCTCCGTTGATCACACCCCAATCGTCGACAACCGGCTGCAGCGCAGACGCGGTGACAAGGCCCATGGTGTACGGAATCACCGTGAGCGCCGGAAAGCGAACGCCGACCCAGTCACCTCCGCCGAGCGAACCGCAATACGGACTGGCGCCATCGCCGGCAGTATGGCTCAGATCCAGCCGCACATTCGACGACGCAATCTGAAATCCACTCCAGCCAATCATCGTGTTGGGAAGACTCAGACCGTCTTTCATCCAGTCGCCGTTGGCGTGCAGCTCCGCGGAGACGCCGGACCATTGTTGCGGCTTCTCCACGCCGGGCAGGCGCAGCGTGTCGTCCTGGAATGTAACACTCAGCGTGGCATCGACCTCTCCCTGCACAGCTCCGCCACTTGTCGCGGTGTGGCCCTGGATGCGATCGATGGTGCCCGTTATGCCAGGCGCGCTGGCATGCAGCTGGAGATTGGGCGCAACATCCAGCGTTCCTGCAGCGACGGTGCTCCCATCCGGCACATCCCAGTCTGTAAAGTGGATCGGGATCGGCTGATAGATGTCGTAGCCGCCGCTCGATGCGTTTGCCAGGTGGATGACCAGATTGCCAGAGCCGCTGTATTTGGTTCCCTGTTGCGTCACGTTACCCTGAATGTCTTCAACCTCAAAGGCGCCGCCGCTGGTCACCGGGAACAGAAATTTGCACGGCTTCGACGGATCCGATTGCACCACATCGTAGTAGCGAGTGCTGGACGCCACATGCTGATCGGGAGGCAGACCAGCGAGCATTGCCGCCACACTCTGCATCGGTCCGTTTACATACTGGACCGGACCAAGTCCGGAGATCGCCGTCTTCGACGTGGAGAGGATGCCGACCTTGAGCGGCGGCAGGTTGCTGCCGGGCGGCGGCGAAAGCGAGTTCAGGACCGACTTCGCTGCAGCGGCCGCATTGGCATCGAGCGCGCCGCCGGCAGAGCCTGCCATCCTGCCCACCGCCTCGCGAATCCCGAGCGGAAGATTGGGCAGCGCCGGATCGGGCGCAACATCGGCGGACACGCTCACGGCGTGGATGCCAAGCTCTTTGGTAGTGAGCGGGGATGGCGTGTCAAAGGGTTTGCTCTGATCAACGATGATGGGCGGCGGCGTGTAGCCAGGCTGCGGACGAGCAACCAGTTGGCGCTGTGTCGATGGACCAAGCGCCATGGTCTGCTGCATCGTGACGCCATCCACATTCCAGGTGACCCGCGCTTCGCCGCGGCCATAGTAACCGATCTGTGACTGCGCAATCGCTGCGTCATCGCAGGTGCTGCACGTTGCATCGGGCGTCGGAGACCCCGGATGAAGCGGCACGAGAGAGGCTTTATCCGCGGCGAGATGAGTCTCTGGCAGGGGTTGAATTTTTTCCGGCGGGGCTGCTGATCCGTGCGGAATCAAATGAATTGGAAGCCTCGGCCTTGCGTTGTCGTGGCCCGGAAAATCCGGATCCGCAATCTGCATCAGATGCAGCGGCCCGTCCGCAGCCAGGTCCTCAGGAACCGTCAGGGTGATGCCCTTGCAGAAGATCATGAACGCACGAGCGGTAATCGCAGAGAGATCGGGACCCGCGGGTGTGCCTCCTGCTTTTACCATCGCGGCCCCGGCGCTTTGCGCCAGGATCGTTTGAAAGGCATGGCCGATTGTGTTCTGCGCAGGGCTTCCGCCTTGCGCAGAGCTGATCCGGCTCAGCGTTG
>JAGWML010000301.1 GCA_028873155.1 Acidobacteriota bacterium | reverse complement strand
CGCACGCTCAAGACCGACGCGAACCCTCTGCTGCTCGTCACAAATATGCAGGCCGGCCACGGCGGCGCCAGCGGCCGCTACGACTATCTGAAGGAGATTGCGTTCGACTACGCCTTCCTGCTGCGGGAGCTCGGGCTTGTAACGAGTGAGATGGTTGAGACATAGGCAACGGTGGCGCGGGATTAAACCGGCGGCAGGGCATCGACTACCGGCACGCCCGCAGGCGCCTTGAACTGAAACAGATTCGCTGCGACCGGCGCATTCGGCTGCTCGGCTGTGAAGACGAACCGGGTCAGCGACCCATCTGTCTCTTCCACCTCGATGGCATGGATGGCTCCATCGGCCGTCACTGTCAGCGTGACGCGGCGCACGCGCTGCTCCTGCCCTTTGGGCTGGCCGGTCAGCGTGAACTGGTCCTTCGCCGCGTTCGCCAGCGCCAGGTGATTCAGCTCTTTGGCCAGTTGCGTGTGCCCCAGCAGAAAGCGCAGCGGCGAGCGCAGATCGTCCAGCTTGCTGGCCGCGATGCGCTGCACCTGCGGATCACCCTTGGAGTAGAACCAGGCATACTTGCCGTCCAGAAGAAACAGCTTGCCCGCGGGCGAGGTGTAATCCCAGCGCATGCGCCCTGGTTTGAGCAGGAGCAACGTGCCGCTCTCTGTGCGCGACATACCCATGCCCTCGTAGCTCTCAGTGAACTGAGAGCGAAGAGAATGCAACTGGTTGTAGTGCTGGTCCACGCGCTGCGCCAATGCATCCGCAGTCAGCGGCATCTGCGCGTCGGCCTGGAACCCCGGCAGTACCAGCGCCAGAGTCAACCAACCAGCGAGCGGCCAGCGCACGCCTCGGCGCGACGCGCGACGCACGCTCAAAGTGCAGCGCTTCAATCGATTCGGTGAATCCGTCATTGCACCATCACGGTGCAGTTGGTGCCGCCCGCCGGGTCAGCCTTCATCGCGCCGCCGGAGTCGAGGCAGAAGCCGCGGTCGCCGGTCTTGCCCGGCGTTGCCGGAACAGCCGTCGCCATGTAGCTCGTGATGCGCTCCGTGTTGTTGATGTTCACCTTGGTGCAGTTAGTGATGGCGAAGATGTAGCCCGACTTGATGCCCGTCGCGAGCTCGCCGTTGATCACCTGCGCGGCGGTTGCGCTCGGCGGCCCGGAGTTGGGATCGCCTGCCAGCGACTGCAGGTTGCATGCATACCCGCTTGTCGGATACGTCGATTCATACATCGACTGCGCTTCCTGAATCGTCTGCAGCGACTTCTGCGCGGAGAGCTCGTTGGCGTGCTTGCGAATCTTGCCCGCGGTCGGAATCGCCACCAGCATGAGAATCAGGATGA
The DNA here is from genome assembly GCA_028873155.1 of Acidobacteriota bacterium. Lineage (GTDB taxonomy): Bacteria > Acidobacteriota > Terriglobia > Terriglobales > Acidobacteriaceae > Telmatobacter. The sequence goes on along the minus strand of JAGWML010000301.1, from coordinate 947 downwards.
TGGAGATGACGATCAGCAACTCCATCAGGGTGAAGCCGTTAGCCTGCGCTGCGCCGCGTGCGGCGTCCCGATTGCTGCGAAGAAAAGACATGCGCTTCATGGGAATCCCAAACCTCTCGCTGCGGACAGGAGTTGGAACCCGCCCGAGAAAAATCCTACAACGGTTAGACGCGGAAGGGAAATGCGGCGCTCACATCTTGTCCAGATGCCGGAATCCGCTGGTCCCGAGGAACATGAATGAAAACAGGATGAAGTTGTAGCAGGCGTGCACCACGACGCTGGCTGCCAGCGAGCGTGTGCCCAGCCGCGCCCAGCTCAGCACCAGGCTCACACACACCAGCAGCAGAAATGGTCCCAGAGAGTAGCCCGTCTGGTCGCCGTGCAGCAGGGCAAAAAGAATGCTTGTGACGACCGAGGCCGCGCCCATCGCCTGCCTTGACCAGTTCGGATGGCCATTTTCATCGAGCGGCTGAGGCGCCAAGCCCTTCCACTGCTCGCCCATCCAGTCAAAGGCCGTGCAGAAGGCCGGCAGCAGAAAGCCTCGAAATGCCAGTTCCTCAAAAAACGGCGCGGCGGTAACGCCAAACGCGAAGAGCAGCCACGCCGCACCCGGTGTGCGAAAAAGCCGGTCAATGGGCGCGTTTTCCGGTCCCGGTATCAGGATGCCGTTGACGAGGGCCAGCATGAAACAGATGACTGCCGAGCTCACCAGCCTTCCGCGCAGCGCCAAAGCCGTGCGCCCGCGCCATTGCAGGCCCGCAAAGAAGCCTTTACGCCACAGGAGCGGAAAAATCACCAGGCTGCCCGCAAAGGTGAGCAGATAGAGAATCGCCTCTGTGCCCAGGGTGTAGTGGATGTCGTTGGTCGCCTGCGCCAGCGTCGTGACGCCGAAGAGGTGCATCTCCAGCGCCGCGCGCGCGGCCAGGCTGGCGCCAAACAGGCCACAG
>JAGWML010000300.1 GCA_028873155.1 Acidobacteriota bacterium | reverse complement strand
AGCCCCAGCGCCCCGCGAATCGAGGTCAGCGGAGTCCGCAGCTCGTGGCTCACCGTGGACACAAACTCATCCTTCAGCCGGTCGAGCGCGTACCTCTGGCTGATGTCTCTGAAGCTCAGCACCGATCCGGAGAAGCGGCCCTGGTCCATAATCGGATTCAGAAAATACTCCGCTGGAAAACCAGTGCCGTTCGCGCGATAAATGGTGTTCTCTCCCGTCGACGGAACGCGCTGCATGGTTGCCCGGCGAAGGTTGCAGTCTGGGCTGCACTGTTTGGCAGTAGGCGCCGCACCGTGCAGCAGTTCATGCACCGTCTTGCCAATCAGACTCGCGGCAGGGGCTCCCAGCAGCCGCGTCGCCGCCGGATTGGCAAATCGCACCAGGCCATTCCTGTCGATCCCGCAGATTCCATCCGCCACCGAATGCAGAAGAATCTTCTGCTGCCGGCTCAGCTCCTCGGCTCTCTCCCGCTCCCGCGTCCGAGCCAGCATCTGGCCCAACGATGAAGCGACGGTTTCCATCGCAGCCGAAATCTCCGCGTCCTCGCGCAGCCGCAGATGGCTGTAGAACTCCAGAACGGCGAGCACGGAGTTGCCCACCTGCACGGGGGCCGCCCAGCCGGAGACCATCCTGCGCTCTACGGCCGCCCTGGAGCGATCGCTTCCCTGCACGCGGTCAAGGTCCATAATCCAGACAAGCTTGCCCTCTTTCCATGCGCGCCCCGGTAGTTCCTCGCCCAGGTTCAACGGCCTGGCCATGCTCTGCTGAATAAAGGACTCAATATCCGATCCGGGCAGCCCCCACGCGGTGCCGAACTCGAGGTGCCGCTCCTCCTGGTTGACGTCCCACCGCACGGCAACATCCCAGCCCTGCGAGACGCACAAGGCTTCCAACACGCGAGCCGCCGCTTTTTCCGCCGAGAGGTTCTCGCCCAGGATCTGGCTGACCAGCAATTGCACCGCAAGGCGCTGCTCTCGCCGCTTTTGCTGCGTCACATCGCGCGCCAGGCACTGCACGGCCATCGGCTTGCCGGCCCGCCGCCGCTGATGCAGGCTCATCTCCAACTCGACCAGATGGCCATCTTCGCTCTCGTTCCTGAGAGGGGCGCGATCAATAGTCTCGCCCGCCATCGCCCGCTGCAACAGGCGCGCGGCATCGGATTTTGCGCCGGGTCCAAACGAGTCTTCGAACGAACCTTCGTCCTCCGCCGATGTTGCTGCGCTGCCAAAGCATCGCTTCCAGGCAGGATTTGCGTACAGGATCCTACCCGCAAGATCGAGCGTCGCGATCATTTCGCTCGAGTTCTCAAAAACGTCGCGAAAGCGATCCCGCGTCTCGCGCCGAAGCAGCTCTTTGCGTCCGGTCGGCAACTGGGGCACGGCTATGACGACCATCCCCACTGGTGCACCGTCTGTATTGCGCAAGCTTGATACGTGAACACGAGCGGGAAGCAGGCTGCCATCCTTGCGCCGCAGTTGCGTATCCATCGCCGGCGTCATGCTCGGCGCCAGATTGCGCACAATCTCAGCGTAGGTTTCTCGCCTCTCCTCGCGCGTCTCGGCGGGTCCGCGTTCGATCCGGCACAGTCTCTGCAGCTCGCCCACCATGCGGTCGGCCTCGCCGGGCGCGAGCAGATCGCCGATTCCGGGCAGCTCCATCAGCTCTTCATCGTGATAACCCAGCGCGCGCTCCGCCGCCGGATTCGCGTAGTCCAGATGGCCCTCGAGATCGACAGAAACTACAATCGTGCCGGCTGAGTCCAGCACATCTTTGTGCGGATCGCCGGCGTATTGCTGTTGCGCTTCGTGCTCGGCAGCGTTGTCCGCCAGCAGCCGCATCGCAACCGCCACGGTCAGGCCCATCGCCGTCATCAGCAGGAGCCAGTCGTAGCGCGGGCCGGCTTCGAGTCGCGCGGTGATACCGCCGGCGGCCATGGCCAGCGCCAGCACCGCGAGCGCAGACCACGTCGAAGGAGACGTGCGCTCCGCCACGTGCTTCAGATGCCGGGCTCCTTTCGACTCCATAGCGCTTGCGCTCTCCTGACTTTCCGCGTCTTTTTCCCGGCGAGTTGCCTCAGGGAAAAGCCGATAGTCCACCGATTTCCCTTATTCTAGCCGCGCTTCCCGCATAGATTGCATCCCGCTAAAGGGTTAAATCGCTCAAGCAGTTACCTTTGGCAGTACCCGCCGGGGGATTCTTGCCGGACTTGCGCTCAAAGACCGGTCTGGGCACACTCAACCGGCAGACAAGCATATGCCGATTTTGCATGCCCCGGCTCCTTACGTTAG
>JAGWML010000065.1 GCA_028873155.1 Acidobacteriota bacterium | reverse complement strand
CTTTTCCACAGAAACCGTGCACAAAAATCCGAATTCAATATCCGACTCATTCAGTCCGATTCGCGCACGTGCCCGCCCCACTTGCCATCGCCGCCCTCTGCGTAGGAGAATCGATTTTCTTGATGCAAGCCGGAGGATTCACCCCATGAACTCAGCTGCCCTGCGCTCGCTCCTCGTCGCCTCGCTCGTCCTCACTCCGGCCCTCCTCGCCGCCCAGCTCCCCGGCACGCAGGAGCCCGGCAGCAAGCCCGAGATTGTTGCGCCGCCGCAAAAGCTCTCGCCCTCCGGCCATCCCGACAACGACTACTGGCGCAAGCACGACGCCCTCCTGCTCTCCGACTTCCCCTGGCTCGCCCGCTTCCGCGACGAGGACGCCAAGCTCGGCCCGCCCGCGCCCGGCGAAAAACGCATCGTCTTCATGGGCGACTCCATCACCGAGGGCTGGCACCTCGACAAGGACTTCCCCGGCAAGCCCTACATCAACCGCGGCATCAGCGGCCAAACCACCCCGCAGATGCTCCTCCGCTTCCGCCAGGACGTCATCCACCTGCAGCCCAAAGCCGTTGTCCTCCTCGCCGGAACCAACGACATCGCGGGCAACACCGGCCCCGAGACCCTCGATCAGATCGAGGACAACATCGCCTCCATGGCCGAGCTCGCCACCGCCAGCCATATCCGCGTCGTCCTCTGCTCCGTCCTCCCCGCCATCGACTACTGGTGGCAGCGCGGCATGCAGCCTGCGCCCAAGATTGACGCCCTCAACGCCTGGATAAAGCAGTACGCCGCAGAGAAGCACTACGTCTACGTCGACTTCCATTCCGCCATGAAAGACGCCGACGACGGCCTGCCGAAGAACCTCAGCCCCGACGGCGTTCACCCCAACGAGGCCGGCCACGCCATCATGAATCCGCTCGTCGAAACCGGCATCCAAAAGGCACTGCGCAAGTAGCGCCGGACCGCCCGGCGCATTGCGCAACAGCCCAAATCCCCCTACAATAGAAGAACTGCAGGAAAGGTCTGTTTCGAGAGATGCCCAAGGAAAAGATTCACCCCAACTACGACGCGGTGCGCGTTCTCTGCGCCTGCGGCAACAACTTTGAGACCCGGTCGACCCACAAGGGCGACATTCACGTGGAAATCTGCTCGGCTTGCCACCCGTTCTTCACCGGCAAGCAGCGCCTGGTCGATACCGCTGGCCGCGTTGAGCGCTTCCGCCGCAAGTACGCCAAGGCGAGCGAAGCAGCCCCGGCCAAGTAGCGGCGCAGCGGCCACAGGCCGGTGTCGGCATCGGGCCTCCGCCACGGCGGAGGCCCACGTTCGTTCAGGGCGGTTTTGTAGCGTAACCAACAGTTGAGCAGCGCAGGCAAAGGTCAAGGCGGTCATCATGACCCAACGAGGCATAACGGTAAAGAAGCACTGGGATAATCCGCGCGAGCACGCCATGCCGGCCCAGGCCCGCGTGCCCGCCGAGATGCGCATCGGCGCCGTCCGCGTCGCCCCTGCCACCGTCCTCGCGCCTATGGCCGGCGTTACCGACACCGTCTTCCGCCGCTTCATCCGCCACGCCAGTGCGTTTTCCGCGCACGCTCCGTCTTCCGCTGAAGACATCGACTCCGCCGTGACCAACACCCAGTCCGGCTGCGGCCTCCTCATGACGGAGTTCACCTCCGCCGACGGCCTCAGCCGCATGCGCGAGTCCAAGCGCAAGCGCTACCTCACCTTCTACGACGACGAGCACCCCATCGCCGCGCAGCTCTTCGGCTCCAACCCCAAGACCCTCGCCGATGCCGCACGCATCGTCCAGGACACCGGCTTCGACCTTGTCGATCTCAACCTCGGCTGTCCCGCCAAGCGCGTCGTCGGCTGCAACGGCGGCTCCGGCCTCCTGCGCGATCTGCCCCGCATCGGCGCCATCTTTCACGCCGTGCGCAAGGCAGTGACAATTCCTTTCACCGTCAAGTTCCGCCTCGGCTGGAACGACACCCAGATTGTCTGCGTTGAGCTCGCCCGCATGGCCGAGTCCGAGGGCCTCAACGCAGTGGCTTTGCACGCCCGCACGCGCGAACAGGGCTATACGGGCCAGGCGCGCTGGGAGTGGATCGCCGCCGTCAAGCAGGCCGTCGGCATCCCCGTCATCGGCAACGGCGACATCCGCACGCCGGAGGACGCCGCCGCCATGATTGACCAGACCGGCTGCGACGCCGTCATGATTGGCCGCGCCGCACCATCCAATCCCTGGATCTTTCGTCAGATTGCGCAGTACACCGCCACTGGCCGCTACGACCAGCCCACCGTCGCCGATCGCTACCACATGATCCGCGCCTACTTCCAGATGCTGCTCGATGAAACGGAAGCCGCGGCAGCCGGCGACAAACCCGGCTCCCCAGCCAGAGAGACCGCCGGCAAGATGAAGCAGTTCGCCTCCTGGTTCACCCACGGCGTTCCCGGCGGAGCCAGACTGCGCGCGTCCATCTACCAGATGCGCACCGGCGTCGAAATCCTGGCCGGGGTGGATGCCTTCTTTCAGGCGCGCCTCGCCGCAGGCGAATCTGAGCCCGAGCCGTTTCCCGCCGAGCCAGCCGAATTCCCCGCCGACGCCCTCGTCTGTGACTAGTCCCGGCCCTTTTCGCGGCCGGTCTTCAACTGCGGCACCGTTGTGTCGCCGGAGATCGTCAGCAGCCCGCTCTTCGCGTAGGTCATCAGCTTCTCGCGCGTGTCGGTGATGTCGAGGTTGCGCATCGTGAGCTGTCCGATGCGGTCACGCGGCGAGAAGGTCGATTCGCCCTTCTCCATCGTCAGCCGCTCGGGCTTGAAGGTCAGGTTCGGTGAGGTCGTGTTCAGAATCGTGTAATCGTTGCCGCGCCGCAGCTCCAGCGCCACTTCGCCCGTGATGGGCTTCGCCACCCAGCGCTGCGCGGTCTCGCGGTGCATAATCGCCTGCGGATCGAACCAGCGTCCCTGATAGAGCAGCCGTCCCAGCTTTCTGCCGTTCTCGCGGTATTGCTCAATCGTGTCTTCGTTGTGGATGCCGGTCACCAGGCGCTCATACGCGATGTAGAGCAGCGCCAGCCCCGGCGCCTCATAGATACCGCGGCTCTTGGCCTCGATGATCCGGTTTTCGATCTGGTCGCTCATGCCGAGCCCATGTCGCCCGCCGATGCGGTTCGCTTCCAGCATCAGTTCCACCGGATCGGCAATCTCCACGCCGTTCAGCGCCACCGGCCAGCCCTCTTCAAAGCGCACGGTGACCTCTTCGGGTTCTATCTCCACATCCGCGCGCCAGAAGGCCTTGCCCATAATCGGGGCCACGATCTTCATGCTCGTGCTCAGGTGCTCCAGATCTTTTGCCTCATGCGTGGCGCCCAGAATATTCGAGTCTGTCGAATAGGCCTTCTCCGCCGACATCTTGTACGCGAAGCCCGACTTCTGCATGAATGCCGACATCTCCGCGCGCCCGCCTAGCTCGTCGATAAACGCGGCGTCTAGCCACGGCTTGTAGACGCGCAGTGCGGGGTTTACCAGCAGGCCGTAGCGGTAGAAGCGCTCAATGTCGTTGCCTTTGAAGGTGCTGCCGTCGCCCCAGATGCTGACGTCATCATCCTTCATGGCGCTCACCAGCATCGTGCCGGTCACGGCGCGGCCAATCGGCGTGGTGTTGAAGTAGGCCACGCCGGCCGTGGTGATGTGAAATGCGCCGCTCTGCAACGCCGCCAGTCCTTCGCGCACCAGTTGCGCGCGGCAGTCAATCAACCGCGCCTTCACCGCGCCATATTCCAGCGCCTTGCGCGGAATCTCGTCATAGTCGGCTTCGTCGGGCTGCCCCAGGTTGGCGGTGTAGGCATACGGCAGCGCGCCCTTCTGCTTCATCCAATGCAGCGCGGCGCTTGTGTCCAGACCGCCAGAGAAAGCGATGCCGACCTTCTCACCAATCGGCAGATTTTCCAGAATATTCGACATGACGATGTAACCCCAGTGAAGGAAAGATCAGAAACAACCAGTCGATGTGCGGACCATCTTCTGCTCGCCGCGCAGCTCAGTTTTTTTGAATGCGAAAGCAGTGAACGACCCGCGCAGCCTCGCACACCCGCAGCTGCGCAGCGCTCGATACCAGACAGAATGCGGATTGCAGGCGTTTTCAGGATACAACCTCGCACTGCGCCTTCCAAGAACACGCCGCAACCGCGTTTTCGCAGGTCCAGGCGCTTCGTCAGGCCTCTCAGATTGTTTGTGTTCTTGCCTTCAGCCGCGTATACAGCCAGGCCCGCGCCATCGACCACTCGCGTTCCACCGTGCGCACGGAGATGCCCAGCACCTCGGCTGTCTCTTCGACCGTGAGACCTCCGAAGAAGCGCATCTCCACAATCTTCTCCTGCCTCTCGTCGCGTACTGACAGTTCCTTGAGCGCGTCATTCACGGCGATCACGCCGGCCGGCTGGTCCGTGCGAATCGCGCGCACATCCATCAGCACTTCGCCCTCCCCCGCGCCGCCGCGCTTGGCCGCCAGCCGCGCCCGCGCATGGTCCGTCAGGATGCGGCGCATCAGTTGTGCCGCAATGGCGTAGAAGTGAGCGCGGTTTTTGAAGTTCGGCTCCCGCTGTTGCACCAGCTTCAAATAGACCTCGTGCACGAGCGCCGTCGGCTGCAAGGTGTGGTCCGCGCGCTCCTGGCGCATCGACTGGTTGGCGCGGCGGTGCAGTTCGGCATAGACCAGCGGCATCAGACGCTCAATTACGCTCTTGTCGCCGCCCGCCAGGCGGCTCAGCAGGGCGGTAACCTCGTTCGACGATGCCTCCATGGGGCGCGGAACTCCACTCAAACCGGAAGAAGCTGACCTCTATTCTAACGCGCGGTCATGCGCTTCCGCCGTGCGGCGCCGCCGAATCGATCGGCTCAGTGCAGGGCCCGGTACTCCGCTTCCGCTTGCCGGCCCAGGGCAAACCCAGGCCCGGCGTCTTTCCAAAGCGCAAGCAGGTCCTGGTACAAAGTCCTGCTTGCCGCCGCATCGCCACTCTGTGCAATCGCTCTGGCCAGACCCAATTGCGCCAGTGCCGAAGTGGGGCAATTCAACACCAGCCCCTGATGGTCGAGAATCAGCTTGAAGGCCTCTGCGGCAAGCTGCGGCTGATGATCGGCCAGCAGGGCCTGTCCGCGCACATAGGTGGCATCCATACACTGGCCCGGCGTGAAGATGCCCAGGTCATACGCCTCCGTTCCGCGCACGGCTTCGACAGCCTGCTTGTACTTGCCTTGGGCGTAGGCGATGCGCGAGCGCAGAATCGGTACCCAGTAGCCCTGTACCAGCGTGTCCAGCGGCCGCTCCGCGCTCACTTCGCGCAGCATCGTCTGCGCCAGGGCCAGATCTCCCGACTCGGTAGCAGCCAGAGCCGCGAGGATGCGCACGTCGCTGCCCTTCGCCGCCTTCGCGTTCGCCATCGCCTCTGCGATAAGCCGGCGCGCTTCGGCGGCCCGGCCCATCTCTGCCTGCCGCACAGCCTCTTCCGCCGTCCACGTTGCGCTCGTCTCCGGCGCGCCGCTGCGTGTCGCCACCGCGCCCGCCTTCGCTGCAAACTCCGCGCCCGCATCCAGCTTGCCCGCGCGGTCCTCCGTCGCCGCCTGCTGGGCCAGCAGCGTGTCTTCCACGCCGGGGAACTGCGCGGCTCCTGCGAGCAGCTTGTTCATCGTCGTCTTGTCGTCGCGATAAGAAGCCAGCTCATATTCGTCCAGTTGGATATTCACGTCGTGCAGGCCAAGCTGATTCGCCTGCTCCAGAACCGCGTGTGCCTCATCCGGCTTTTCCACGGCAAGGAAGTACTGCGCCAGGTTGCCATAACTCGGAGACAGTCCCGGAGTCTCGCGAATGGCGCGTCGCTGCAGTTCAATCGCCTTGTCGTACTGGCCCGTGAACGCATAGTCCACGCTCAGATTGATGGTCCATGCCATGTCATGCGGATACGCCTTGGCCCACTCCTCGTACGTCTGCATCTCCTTGTCGACTTCGCCGGTCACGAAGCCGTAGTAGTGCGAGACGATGTAATAGCGCTCCCACTCCGTCACACGGTCGCGGCGGTCATACGCCTGCCGCATGGCCTCATGGGCCCGCTGCGTTTCGCCCATATTGCCGTACACCGTGCCCAGCCGCGCATACGCCATCGCAAAGTTCGGATCGATCTCCGTCGCGCGTTGAAAGTAGGGCAGGGCAGCGGCTTCGCCTCGCTCGTTCCACGCCTCCGTTCCTTGCGCAAAGGCGCTCACCGCCTCAAAGGATGGCGTGGTTGCTTCAACCAGTGGCACGTCATACTTTCGAATCGACTCGTGCGGCTCGCCCAGAATCGGGCGCATCTGCTCCGTCGCCCGATCGAGCGCATTCAGCACGGAGTCGCGAAACTCCACCGGAACCTGGCGCGAGGCAATCTCCGCGCCGGTATTGCACTCCATCGCCCGCAGACCCACCGTGTATCCCGTCGCGTTGTTCGCGATAAAACCCTGCAGGACAATCTGTCCCGCTTCGCGTTCGCACACCTGCCGGGCCACCTGCTCCGTCAGGCGTTGCCGCGCAGGCAGCCCCATGTATTGAAGAGCGCTTCGGATCTTCTGCTCGGGCATCAGCATGAGATAGGGCGTCTGTTGCAGTTTTGCCGCCAGCGCCACATTCAATGAGTTGTCAAAGGCCGGCTCGCCGGTTGTATTCACAAAGTCGGCCAGCACCACGGTCAGGTCTTCGGGAACCGGTTGCCTCTCATGCAGTCGCCACCCAACTACAGCTCCCCCGATGCACAACAGCAATGCCAGCGCGCCAACCGCACGCACCCAACGATGCTCAGCCGCCCAGTCTACCGTTCTGCGCCATGCCGAACGTGCTCGCACCACATCCGGGAGTGCCCGTTCGATCGTTGTCAGTTGCGCCTCAAACTCCGCTGCCGATGCCAGGCGCTTTGCGGCATTCCGTTCCAGGCTGCGCGCAATCAATCCATCCCAGCGCTGGCTCAGCTCCGGCAGCAACCGGCGCGGCATCGGCGGGGGCTCCGTCAGGCGGCGCAATGCGGAATACAGCGGCGTCTCCGCGTCGAAGGCCCGTACGCCTGTCAGCATCTGGTAGGTCACCAGCCCCAGCGCGTAGACATCCGAGCTGGGCAACAGTTCCTTGCCTTCAATCTGCTCGGGAGACATATACTCCGGAGTGCCAAATGCAAATGGCCCGCTGGCCGTGAGCGATCCGCTGGTCCGCGCATCATGGCTCAGGGCCATCCCAAAGTCCGTGATGACAGCGCGCACCATGCCATGCCGTCCCGGCTCAAGAATGATGTTGCCCGGCTTCAGGTCCCGGTGCAGCACTCCCGCGACGTGCGCTGCCTGCAGCGCCGAGGCGAGCTGATGCAAAATGACGATCGCGTCTCGCTCCGGCAGCTTGCCCTCGCGCCGCAGCCTCCCTGACAGGGTTTCGCCGTTCAGCAGCTCCATGGTCAGGAACAGCACCGTCCCATCGCGCCTGTCGCGGTGGCGGAAGAGATCGAAGATGCGGCACACGTTGGGGTGCGTGACCTGTCGGGCCAGATGCACCTCGCGGCGAAAGCGGTTCAGCATGCCCGGAAAGTCAGCGATCTCCGGCCGGATGACTTTGATCGCCACCGGCATCTGCAGCTCCAGGTCGACCGCCTCATACACCTCGCCCATCCCGCCCCGTGCACGAAAGGAGACGATTCTGAAGCGATCCGCAAGGACATCACCCGCCAGGATGCGGCTGACCGGGGTGTTCAAGAGGAGCGTTGACTTTTGGAGCCCCTGCGGATCGAGGAAGCTCCCGGCTTCGTCATGCGCCAGAAGCAGCTCTTCCACGGCGCTGGCCACGTCAACAGGAAGGGCTTGTTCTTCAAGATAGCGGCGCCGGGCCGTCGCATCCATGTCGAGCATGGATTGAAACAGCGCCTTGACTCGGGACCATTCCGCGGCTCCTGGCTCCATTGCTGCTTACCGGCATACCTGTGGCTGAAATTACGTTCACTAGACTGCATAGCGCGGCCTTTGTCAAGGCAACGTGGGTAGGATGACGACTTTGTAATCTCTGTGCAGAAACATGGTCACCCGTTACCTTTGTGCTTCCCCCTGCAATTCATCCTCGTTTTCCACTGGCGGATTTCGCCATTCGATTCCGCGTAACTCAATTGAGTCTGCAAACGACCGGACAGAGTCATGTCCGGCGGGCGGCGGAATCTCAGATTTTCTGGAGGGTGGTTCGATGCAGAGGGTGCTGATTGAGCGGAAGTCCTTGGGCGTTGTTGCGTTGCTGGCAACTCTGGTGTTGTTGGGAATCACGTGGGGGCTCGCCGGTTGCGGCAGCTCCTCTCCCATCGGAATTGCATTTAGCCAGTCCAGTTTGACCGTCGACGGTTCGGACTCCGTCAAGATTTCGGTTACGCTGACCAATGACTCCAAGGCAGCCGGCGTCACCTGGACGGCCACTGGCGGCACCCTCTCCAACCAGACCACGACCTCGGTCACATTCACCGCGCCCGCGGCCACAGCCTCTGCGCAGACGGCCACGGTCACAGCCACTTCGGTCTCCGATACCACCAAGTCCCAGCCCATCACCATCACCATTCCCGCCGCGCCCGCCGTCTCCACCGGCAGCCTGGCCGCGGCCACGGTCGGCACGCCCTACTCGGTCACGCTTGCCGGCTCGGGCGGAATCTCGCCGTACACATGGGCCCTCAGCAGCGGCACGCTGCCCGCCAGCATCACCCTGACCTCCGCGGGTGTGCTCGCCGGCACGCCCATGGCCACTGATGCGGGCACCTACAACCTCACCTTCAAGGTCACAGACTCCGGTACGCCGACGGCGCTCACCTCCACCAAGGCCCTCACCCTGACGATCAGTGCGGCGCCCGCCATCGCCTTTGCGACGACCTCTCTCGCCAACGCAACCTATAAAGTGGCATACTCGGCCACCGTCAGTGCCTCTGGCGGCGCCGGCACGCTGACCTATAACTTGTCGACCGGGCCGCTGCCCGCCGGTTTGACGCTCTCGCCCGCTGGCGTGATCTCCGGCACGCCCACAGCAGCTGGAACCTTCCCCATCGCCGTCACCGCAAGCGACGCATTCGGCGACTCGCAGCCACAGGCTCTCTCGCTCAAGGTGGTCTATCCGGCACTGGCCATCGCGCCTGCGTCGCTCCCCACCGCCTACGTCAATTCCAACTACTCCCAGACCTTCACGGCCACCGGCGGATCGGGCACGGGCTACTCCTATGGCGTCGCCAGCGGCACGTCGCTGCCCGCCGGCCTCACGCTCTCGCCTGCCGGCGTTCTTTCCGGCAAGCCCACCACCTCCGGCTCCGCCAGCTTCGGTGTGACGGTCACTGACTCGGCCTCCAACACCAACACGGCAACCTACACGCTCACCATCAATCCGGCGGTCAGCTTCACCACGGCCACCACGCTGCCCACAGCCTACGTCGGCTCGAACTACTCGCAGACCCTGGCGGCCACCGGCGGCTCCGGTACGGGCTACACCTTTGCGGTCGCCAGCGGCTCTTCGCTGCCCGCGGGCCTTGCGCTCTCCTCAGCCGGCGTTCTCTCCGGCAAGCCCACCACGGCCGGCGCTCCCACATTCGGCGTCACGGTGACGGACTCGGCATCGAACACCGCCACGGCAACCTTCAGCCTGACGATCTCTCCCGGCGTCAGCATCACCCCAATCACGCTGCCCGCGGGCTACCAGGGCACTGCGTATCCAGGTGCCACCTTCACCGCCACCGGCGGCTCCGGGACGGGCTATACATGGGCGTGGGCGCCCGCCAGCGGCTCCACGCTGCCGGCCGGTATCGGCCTCTCCACGGCCGGTGTCGTCGCGGGCACGCCAACCGCGGCCGGCACCTTCAATCTCGTCGTCACAGCCACGGACTCGGTCGGCAATACGGCTTCGACCAATGTGACGCTGACCGTGCAGGCGACCCTCACCGTCACGTCCACCACGCTGCCCTCCGGAACCATCAACGTGGCGTACTCCCAGTCGCTCGCCGCGACTGGTGGCAGCGGCACTGGCTATACCTGGACGACAGATGCCGCCGGCACCACCAGCCTGGCTGCGCTGAAACTCACGCTGGCCAGCTCCGGCGCGGTGACTGGAACGCCAACGGCAACCGGTACAGCCACCTTCAACGCGACGGTTACCGATTCCGTCGGCCACACCGCAACGGCGGCAGTCACCGTAGCGGTCTATTCGGTCCTCACCGTTACCACCACCGCGTTGCCATCCACAGATGCCGGTGTGGCATACGCGCAGACGCTCGCGGCGGGCGGTGGCAGCGGCACGGGCTACACCTGGTCCGTGACGGCCGGCGCAGCCAGCCTGGCGGCGGAAAATCTCTCAGTCTCCACGACCGGGGCCATCACGGGAACGCCATCCGCCACGGGCACTGCGACCTTCACGGTACAGGTCAAGGACTCGCTCGGCAACACCGCGCCAGCGACCTTCACCATCCAGGTCTACGGCGCTCTTTCGCTGTCGGCTCCCAGCACCACGGTGCCCGGCCCAGCCACGGTGGGCGGCGTCTATTACGGCGCCATCAACGCTACGGGCGGCAGTGGAACCTACACCTGGACCATTACCGGCTTGCCGTCTGACAGCCTCAGCGCAAACGTCTCGGGCGCACTGGTCACAATCACCGGCACGCCCACCACGGCAACCACGGTCACATTCACCGCATCGGTCACCGACACCGCAACCAGCCAGACCGTCGGCCCCGACACCTACAGCATCGTGGTCAGCAATCCTTCTCCGCTCACGCTGCCGGCTCCCAATCCTGCCACCCTGCCTTCGGCCACCGTCAACCAGACGTACAGTGGAGTGATTCAGGCCTCTGGCGGCGCGGGCCCATACTCCTGGACTGTCAACGGAGTCGCGGTCACCGGCGCGGGCATTGTCTTGTCGAATGGGCTTACCGCATCCAACACCGGCAACAACACGCTGCAGGTGAACGGCACGCCAACCACCACTACCGCCGTTCCGTTGACCAGCGTGGCTGTCAAGGACAACACCGGCGCAACGGCCGGCCCCACAACCTACAGCATCGCGGTGAATGCCGCCGGCTCGCAGGTGGGCGGCCAGATCTCGCTCACGCAGAGCTGCGGCAGCAACGTAGCCGTCCCGCCCATCACGGTGAGCATCAACACCTCGCCCGTGCAGACCACCACCACCAGCAACGGCAGCTACTCCTTCGCCAGCATTCCGAACGGCACCTACACCCTCACGCCGTCCATCGCGGGAGCCAACTCCATCTTCTATCCCGCCACGCAAAGCATCACGGTGAACAACGGCTCCGTGACGGCCAACTTTACCGCGACCATCGGCTACACGGTCTCCGGCAACGTGAGCTACAGCGGAACCAACAAGGGCCAGGTCTACCTCGTCCTCTCCGGTGGCGCCAACTGCAACGGCTCCTCGCTGGGCACCAGCATCACCGAGGCGACGTTGACCTCGGGAGGCGCCTTCACAATCCGCGGCGTACCACCAAGCAGCAACAATTACAGCCTCCGCGCCGCCATGGACCCAATTGGAAGTGGACAGTACAACCTCGTAGACCCCAGTGGTTCAACCACCACAACGGTCTCTAACGCGAATGTGACCGGCGTCAGTGTGACGATGACCGATCCAACAGTCACCACGCCCACCAGCGGGCCCAAGCTCAATGGTATCTCTCCCACGGATCAGGGTGTGCTCATCGCCTTCAAGCCCATCCGCAATACCAGCGGGGTCGAAGAAGTCAGCTCCTACACCGTGCAGTGGAGCACCAGTTCATCCTTCAGCAGTCCGTCGTCTGCCACCTTCACCGCAAACGGCGATAACACGAACGTCTGGATCCTGAACAACACCAAGACAGGCATCTCCGGCAGCTTCACCAACGGCACAGCCTACTACTTCCGCGCATGCGGCAATGCGGGCGGCAGTTGCGGACCGTGGACAGTCTGGGGCGGCGGCACGCCCGCAGCCGTCACGGCGGGCGCGCCCTCCGGTTCCGGCTACTTCACCGTGACCGGCACAGTGACCCTGCCTTCCAACATCACGCCCACCGGGCCTCTCTACGTCGGCTACTTCGATGAGGTGACAAGACTTGGCTACGGGACGGTCATTGCAAGCCCATCGAATACCTCGGCGAACGCCTTTACCGTCCAGGTACCGAGCGGCACCAACTACTTCTTCTTCGGCATCCTCGACCAGAACAAGAACGGTATCGTCGATGCGGGAGACGTGTCCAACGTCATGAACGCCCAGAACGCCTTCGCCACCTCGATCACCGGCAATATGACAGGCCAGAACCTGACCCTGTCCGGAGCCGGCAGCGTCGCGACCGTCACCACGCAGAACATCCAGTCTACTTTCAGCGGAGGCAGCAGCGCCTCGTATGCGCTGAACCTAAGCCTGGGCCAGGAAGTCAAACTGCCCGTCTCAGCAACCCTCACAGCGGGCCCCAACGTCCTTAATCCGATCGATCTCGGGGAGAGTTGCTTCGGTTGCGGCAACATCGCTTTCGGGTACTACATCGACGTAAACAGCGCCAAGCCAACCGTGGGCGACACCTACAGCTTCCTCGTCAACTACAGCGATGGCACATCGGAGACGGTCACCGCGTCGGTCACAGGGCTGCTCACAGGCTTCGCCACTGCACTCTCGCCCACGGGCAGCGTGCCGGGCAATACGACGCCCACCTTCACCTGGACCTATCCGGCCAGCGCAAGCAGTTACGTCTATCGGTTCTTCATCAATGACAACAACGGCACGATCTGGCAGGTTCCGGGCAACAACGCGAATCTGATCGGATTCCCGAGCACGGTCACCTCCATCGTCTGGGGC
>JAGWML010000299.1 GCA_028873155.1 Acidobacteriota bacterium | reverse complement strand
CAAGGGCTGCCGGATTGTGTACGTCTCGCCGTTGAAGGCGCTGGCGGTGGACGTGGAGCGGAACCTGCGTTCGCCGCTCGCGGGGATTGCCAACATGGCGCGGCGGCGGGGCGTGCCGTTCCACGAGCCAGAAATCAGCGTGCGGACCGGGGACACACCACAGAAGGAGCGGGCACGGTTTCGCAGGACGCCGTCGGACATCCTGATCACGACGCCGGAGTCGCTCTACCTGCTGCTGACCTCGCAGGCATCGGAGGCACTGCGAACGGTCGAGACGGTGATCGTGGATGAGATTCACGCGCTGGTGCCGACCAAGAGGGGAGCCCATCTGGCGCTCAGCCTGGAGCGGCTGGAGGCACTGACGAAACGGCCGCTGCAGCGGATTGGATTGTCGGCGACGCAGCGTCCGCTGGAGGAGGTGGCGCATTTTCTGGGTGGTGTGGAAATCTCGGCGGAGGTTGCGGCCGTACAGGAAGATGTTAAGAATTCAACTTTAGCTTTTACAGATATTTATGAGCAATCTTCTCAGGTGAAGGTTGAAGAGTCGCAAGAGGTCATGCTGGCTCAGGAAGAACCTTTGGCCAGGCCTGTTCGCTATCGCCCTGTGACGATTGTGAATGCCAGTCAAAAGAAGCAATTAAAGCTAAGAATTGAAGTTCCAGTTGAAGATATGGCGCGGCTTGGCACGATGGAGGCGATCCCCTCAGGGCCGGCTTCGCAGATGCCCCGGCGCGTGTCGATCTGGAATGCGATTCATCCCCGGCTGCTGGAGATTATCCGTGACCGGAACTCGACGATCTTGTTTGTGAACAGCCGCCAGGTGGCGGAGCGGCTGGCGGGAGCCCTGAACGAGCTGGCCGGTGAGCCGATTGCCCGGGCGCATCATGGGTCGCTGGCGGCGGCGCAGCGGTCGGTGATTGAAGAGCAACTGAAGGCTGGGCAGATCAAGGCGCTGTGCGCGACCTCGACGCTGGAGCTGGGTATCGACATGGGAGCGGTGGACCTGGTGATCCAGATTGAGTCGCCGCCGTCGGTGGCCAGCGGGATGCAGCGGATTGGCCGGGCGGGGCACTCGGTGGACGCGGTGAGCGAGGGGGTGCTGTTCCCGAAGTTCCGGGCGGACCTGGTGGCCTGCGCCGCGGTGACGCGGGCGATGCACGAGGGGCAGATTGAGTCGACGCGGTTTCCGCGGAATCCGCTGGATGTGCTGGCGCAGCAGCTGGTGGCGACTGTGGCCCCTCCGCCGCAGGCGGCGCAGGCAAAGCGGGCGGCAAGGCGGAAGGGCAGTTCGCCGGGCAGTGAGCTGGAACTGGAGGCGAAGCCCGAGGTCGATGTCGATTTTCTGTATGACCTGGTGCGGCGGTCGGCGCCGTTCGGGAGCCTGACGCGGTCGAGCTTTGAGGGGGTGCTGGACCTGCTCAGCGGGCGGTACCCCTCGGATGAGTTTGCGGAGCTGCGGCCGCGGCTGGTGTGGGACCGGGTGCGCAACGTGGTGACGGCGCGGGACGGCGCGGCGCGGCTGGCGATCTTGAATGCAGGGACGATTCCGGACCGGGGATTGTACGGAGTTTTTCTGGCGCATACGGAAGGCAAGCCGGTGCGCGTGGGTGAGCTGGACGAGGAGATGGTCTTCGAGTCGCACCCGAACGAGACATTCATTCTGGGCGCGTCGACCTGGCGGATTGAGGACATTACGCATGATCGGGTGCTGGTGGTTCCGGCGCCGGGCGAACCGGGCAAGATGCCGTTCTGGAAGGGCGATGGGCCGGGGCGGCCGCTGGAGTTTGGGCGGCGAATTGGAGCGATGGTGCGGGAGCTGCGCGCGCTGCCCAAACCGGCGGCGCTGACGCGGCTGGTGGCGGAGCATGATCTGGACCCCGGCGCGGCGGAGAACCTGATGCAGTTTCTGGCCGACCAGGAGGCTGCGACAGGGCAGGTGCCCGACGACCGGACGATTGTGGTGGAGCGGGTACGGGACGAGCTGGGCGACTGGCGGGTGTGCGTGCTGACGCCGTTCGGGAGCCGGATTCATATTCCCTGGGCGATGGCGGTGAGCGCGCGGATTCGTGCGGCGGGCGGGCCGGAGGTGGAGACGCTCTGGGGCGATGACGGGTTCGTGCTGCGCTTTCCTGATATGGACGAGCCGCCGGATGCGGACTGGATTCAGGTGGAGTCGGCCGAGGCGATGCAACTGGTGCTGCGGCAGCTTGGGTCCACGGCGCTGTTTGCAGGGCGCTTTCGCGAGGCGGCGGGGCGGGCGCTGCTGCTGCCGCGGCGGCGGGCGGATCAGCGGTCGCCCCTG
>JAGWML010000298.1 GCA_028873155.1 Acidobacteriota bacterium | reverse complement strand
AGCGCTTGTCACCTTGCTCCTGCAACGTATCTTCCGGCAAAAAGCCGGTAATCACTTCGTTGGCCGGTTTTGCCGCTTCTTCGCCAACCGGGTCGCGGGTCACTGAGCTGGCCGCCTTGGCCGGAGCCTTCCGCCCCCAGCCTCCCGGTGCACGTAGGCCTATCCCAGCCGACCTCAAGTATCCGCCGGCCGTCTCCCGACGGACTCCCGTCGCCGCCTCGATCCGACGAAGGGACCAACCAAGACGCCCCAGCGCGATCACCTGTTCCTGCTTCGCTTTTTCCAAGACATTACCCATGCCAACAGAGGCTAATTGCCCCCGTCGAAGCTAATGTCTTAGGCCGGTTCTCTATGGCCGCTTTTGGGTGATTGCCGAGGCGTTCTTGGGAGATAGCTGGCGCACGGCCTTCTCCATCCACTTGTGCAGTTGGTCAAGCAGAGGCTTCGCGCGCGACTGGCGAATCTCGCGCCGAAGCTCGGCAGGCTTGCCGCGGATCTCATCTTCAATCGCATACAGCGCAGCGATCTTGGCCAGCGCTTCGCTCGTCGTGGGCGAGGCATGGAGCGCATGGATCTCATAGAACTTGCGGCGGGCATGAGCCCAGCAGGCCACCTCATAAATGCGGCCTGGCCCGTAAAGATGGTGGAAGCCTGCGTAAGCATCGGCCTGCAGCGCGCCGGTGAAGTCCTTGAGGTGTTGGCGCGGATGCTCACCCTTGCGATCCTCCGAGTAAACAAACCAAACGGCCGGTGGTGTCTCATCTCCGGCTGGACGGTCATCGCGCACATAGGTCCATAATCGTCCGGTTTTAGTCTTGCCGTTGCCCGGCGCCAGCACCGGGACCGGTGTATCGTCGGCGTGCAGCTTTTGGGCGGCCATGACGTGATCGCGCAGCGCAGAAACAAGCGGCGCCAGCAGCTCACTGGTTGCGCCTACCCACCCGGCGAGTGTTGAGCGGTCCAGATCAACGCCTTCGCGCGCGAAGATCTCCGCCTGGCGATAGAGCGGCAGGTGGTGGCCATACTTCGACATCAGCACATGAGCCAGCAGCGCCGGACCAGCCAGTCCACGCTCGATCGGTCGTGAAGGTGCCGGAGCTTCAACGACTCGCTCGCAGTGGTTGCAGGCGAACTTCGGCCGCACGTGGCGAATGACCTTGAAGGTTGCCGGGATGCGCTCCAACTGCTCGCTGACATCTTCTCCAAACTGGCGCAGCGCGCCACCGCAATCAGGGCAACAGTCGTGCTCCGGCAGATGTGTAACGACCTCGCGCGGTAGATCCTCGGGCAGTGGCTTGCGCCGGGGGCGTCGAGGCGAGCGGGCGGCAGGCTGTGTCTGAGGGTTGTTCTCTTCCGCGGCCTGTTCGGCAGCTTCGCTGGTCTCCAACTCTTCAAGCTGGAGTTCCAGCTGCTCGAATTCGCCGGCGAGCTTCTCGCTCTTCACCCCGAACAGCATGCGCCGGTACTTCTCGATGACCAACTTCAGATGCTCGATCTGCTGCGCGTCCGAGCGCCGCTCTCGGATCAGCAGCGTCTTCAGGGTCTCCTTGTCGAGCGAGTCCAGATCAGCCAGCGCTGCTTCGG
The DNA here is from genome assembly GCA_028873155.1 of Acidobacteriota bacterium. Taxonomy (GTDB): domain Bacteria; phylum Acidobacteriota; class Terriglobia; order Terriglobales; family Acidobacteriaceae; genus Telmatobacter. The sequence goes on along the minus strand of JAGWML010000298.1, from coordinate 720 downwards.
TCATGCGCCGAGTATGCCATGACAATCTGTGGAAACAATCAGTAAATCGCCGCATGAATACAGGCGATTATTACAACCATCTATACGGCGGCCGGCACTTCGAAGGTGCGTTCGGGGCGGCGCCAGTCGATGCCTTCCAGCAGCATCGATAACTGTGCGCGACTGAGGGAAACCGTTCCACAGTCCGCCTTCGGCCAGACGAATCGACCACGCTCCAGGCGCTTGGCGAACAGGCATAACCCATGGCCGTCAAACCAGAGGCACTTGATGATGTCGCCGCGGCGGCCACGGAATACAAACACGTGCCCCGAGTACGGCTGCTCGTTCAGCACCGTCTGCACCTGTGCGCTCAGTCCATGAAAGCCGCGCCGCAGGTCGGTCACGCCGGCTGCCAACCAGATACGCGTCCCTGCGTGAAGTTCGATCACCGGCATAGGCTCTAAAGTATGGTGCGAAGCAGCGCGCGATCCGCGCCGCGCTCAACACTGATCGCTGCGCGCCCCGGGAACTCGATGTGAATCGCGCCTGACGGGTAATCCGGAAACAACGCATCAGGTGCGGCATGTGCCAAGCCTGGAGCCGACGTGATATCCCATCACCGGCATCTTCTGCTTCAATCCTCACCGGTAGCAGCGCCGTCGAATCCGCTGGCAACATCTCGCCGTTCCGGTATGCTCGCCGCCACAGGAAAACCTGGTTCGCGTTCACACCTTCCGCTTG
>JAGWML010000297.1 GCA_028873155.1 Acidobacteriota bacterium | reverse complement strand
TCCGCCGCCTCCAGGTGCCGCCGCGCCATCACCACGCTCAGCTTCTCGGCCATCAGGTGCGTCTTGCCCTTGCGACGAATTCCCGCCGTATCCACAAAGCGCAGCGTCGAGCCCTCAAACTCCACCACCTCGTCCACTGCGTCGCGCGTCGTGCCCGCAATCGGCGACACAATAGCACGCGACGTCCCCGTCAACGCATTCAGAAGCGTGCTCTTGCCCACATTCGGCCGTCCGATAATCGCCACCGAGGTCTCGTGCTGCTCAAACTCGCCATGCGTGCGATGCACGGCTTGCGTATCTTCGCCCACATCTTCCGCAGCTTCGGCTGAAACTTCCGCGCTTGGCTCCGCTGCTTCGGGAATTGCGTCCGCCACTGCATCCAGCAGCTCGCCGATGCCCAGCCCGTGCTCTGCGCTGATCGGGTACACCTCGCGAATGCCCAGCGTGCGAAAGTTCTCCGCCGCCAGCGCCATCGCCTCGCCTTCCACCTTGTTCACCGCCAGAAACACCGGCTTGCGGCCGCGCTGCAGCAGGCGCACCAGATCATAGTCGGGGCTGGCCAATTCCGTGCGCGCGTCGACTACCAGCACCAGCGCGTCGGCGTCGGCGAGCGCTACCTTCGCCTGGTTGTAGATCTCAGTGGGAATCAGCTCCGGATCGTCCGGCACAATCCCGCCCGTGTCGACAAGCCGGAACTGCCGCCCACCCCACTCGTACTCGCCATAGATGCGGTCGCGCGTGATTCCAGGCTCGTCGCCCACAATCGAGCGCCGGCTCTTCGTCAGCCGGTTGAAGAGCGTCGACTTGCCCACATTGGGCCGGCCCACAATCGCCACCAGCGGCAGCATCTCTGCGCCGGCGCGGCTGGGCACTACGGATCTGCGATACGTTGGCAAGTCGGTTGCTCCCCTGCGGTGGGCTAAGCCGGTGCAGATGCCTCTGCCACGCGTCGCCTCATCTTTTTTTAGAAATCAACAGTTCTCTTCTCTATTCTATGGCTTTCTGCGCTTGACCCTCCTCAATCCGCACAATCCGGGCGTAGACTGCTCCCACAGGTTCGTGCCAGCAAGGAGGTCGAACTCCCATGCCCAAGTACGTCATTGAGCGCGAAGTCCCCGGCGCAGGCTCCCTGTCCCCCTCGCAACTCCAGTCGATTTCCCAAACCTCCTGCGGTGTGTTGCGCAAGATGGGATCCGAAATCCAGTGGATGCACAGCTACGTCGTCGATGACAAAATCTACTGCATCTACATCGCCCCCAACGAGGAGATGGTGCGCGAACACGCACGCCAGGGCGGCTTTCCCGCCAACCGCGTCTCCCAGGTGAGGACCATCATCGACCCGACGACAGCTGAAAGCTGAATCAGCTTCATGCCGTTTTCCCCATCGGCCCGCTCTTGCTCGCGGCATTGCTCCCGTGCGCCGTCCCTATCCCCTAGGATGGAAGCAGCGCGCCCGCGATGCCCCAGGCCGACACCACAACCCGCGCCCTACCCACCCTGCACGAGTTCTTCTCGCCGGGCGGCGTCCTCGCGCGCTCCCCCCTACCCTACGAGTACCGCACCGGGCAGCTCGAAATGGCCAAAGCCGTCGAGCGCGCCCTCGCCGAGCGCCGCCACCTCATCGTCGAGGCCGGCACCGGCACCGGCAAGACCCTCGCCTACCTGCTGCCCGCCCTGCGCACCGGCCAGCGCGTCATCGTCTCCACCGGCACCAAGGCGCTGCAGGACCAGCTCTACTTCCGCGACGTGCCCTTCCTCGAAACGCTGCTCGGCCCGCTGCGCGTCTGCTACATGAAGGGCCGCGCCAACTACCTCTGCCGCCACAAGCTCGTCGCCCTGCGCAACCAGCCCATTTTGTCGGGCCTGGAAGAAATCGACCAGTACCGCCAGATCGCCGAGTGGGAGCAGACCACCGAAACGGGTGACCGCTCCGAACTCGGCGGCCTGCCCGAGGCCAGCGCCCTCTGGCACAAGCTCGACGCCCGCTCCGAGGCCTGCCTCGGCACACCCTGCCCCGATTACCAGCGCTGCTTTATCACAGAGATGCGCCGCAAGGCTCTCGAGTCGGACATCATCATCGTCAACCACCACCTCTTCTTCGCCGACCTCTCCGTCAAGCAGGAGGCCGCCGGGGCGCCCGACGCCGGAGTGCTGCCCGAGGCCGCAGCCGTCATCTTCGACGAGGCCCACGAGCTCGAAGAGGTCGCCTCCAGCTACTTCGGCCTCTCCGTCAGCAACATCCGTTTTGAAGAGCTCGCCCGCGACACCGACGTGCTGCTGCGCGGCAAAGAAGGCACGCAGAACATCCCCGGCAC
>JAGWML010000064.1 GCA_028873155.1 Acidobacteriota bacterium | reverse complement strand
AGTGATGCGCGGCGGTGTACCAGAATGGGATGGAGTGCTGGAGTGGGAAGTGTGGGGTCAACGGCACTTGGCAGGAGAAGAGCAACCGCAGATCCTTCGACTCCCCTTGGTCACTCAGGATGACAAGGTGTGGAGTGGTAAGCTGACCGGCGAAGGGAGCGCGGAGATGAGCGCGACGGCTCCAGAGGCGGTGGGGATGGGCGTGGGCGCAAGGCCCATGCTGGTGCGGCGGGCGGCGGTGCTGGGCGCGGGCGTGATGGGATCGCGGATTGCAGCGCACCTGGCGAATGCGGGGATTCCGGTGCTGCTGCTGGATATGGTCCCGGCGGGTGAAGGCTCACGGAACCGGCTGGCGGAGGGCGCGCTGGCGGCGCTCGGGAAGTCGAAGCCCGCGGCGCTGTATGAGGCGAGCGCGGCGGCGCGGATTGTGCCGGGGAACTTCGACGATGATCTGCCGAAGCTGCGCGGCTGCGACTGGGTGATTGAGGCGGTTGCGGAGAATCTGGAGATCAAGCGGGCGCTGCTGGCGCGAGTGACGCCGCATCTGGATGCGGGCGCGGCGCTGACGACGAACACGTCAGGGCTGCCGGTGGGGAAGATTGCGGCGGAGCTGACGTCGCATCGTGCGCGGTTCTTCGGGACGCACTTCTTCAATCCGCCGCGGTATATGCGGCTGCTCGAGATCATTCCCACGGCAGAGACGGACGCGGAGCTGGTGCGCGCGTTTGCTGCGTTTGCCGACCAGATGCTGGGCAAGCAGATTGTGTTCTCGCATGACACGCCGAACTTCATCGCGAACCGGATGGGGATGATGGTGATGTTCCGGACGGTGGAGCTGATGCAGGAGCAGGGCCTGTCGATTGAGGAGATTGACGTGCTGACGGGCCCGGCGATTGGATGGCCGCGCACGGGGACGTTTCGGCTGGCGGATATGGTGGGCATCGACGTGATGGCGCACGTGGCGCGGAATTTTCCCGGCGGCGTCTCGGGCGGCTTTCTCCCGGTTCTGGACGAGATGGTGAAGCGGGGATGGATTGGGGACAAGGCGGGGCAGGGCTTCTATAAGAAGCAACGCGGCGCGGACGGCAAGGACGAGCGGCTGGTGCTGGACCTGAAGACGTTTGAGTACAGGCCCGCGCAGAAGGCGGCGCTGCCCGCGCTGGAGATGGCGAAGAATGCAGCGACGGTGGAGGAGCGTCTGCGGCTGCTGCTGGCGAACAATCCGGCGAAGGACAAGGCGGCGCGCTTTCTGTGGCCGCTGCTGGGCGCGGTGTGGAACTTCGCGGCGGAGCGGATTGGCGAGGCGGCGGACGATGCGCCATCGATCGATGCAGCGATGCGCGCGGGGTTCAACTGGGAGCTGGGACCGTTTGCGATGTGGGATGCGGTGGGCGTGCGCGCCAGCGTGGAGCGGATGCAGGCGCTTGGCATGCCGGTGTGCGCGGCGGCGCGGGCGCTGCTGGATGCGAAGTATGACCGCTGGTACGCGGCGGATGGGCCGCAGTGCTACAACCCGCGGACGAATGCATGGGAAACGCTGCCGGAGCGGCCGGGCCACGCGCGGGTGGCGGATTTCAAGCGTGCGCATGGCGTGGTGCGCGGGAACAGCGGGGCGTCGCTGGTGGACCTCGGCGACGGCATCGGGTGCATCGAGCTGCATGCGATGAAGAACGCGATTGGCTCGGACGTGGTGCAGGCGGTGCAAGCGGTGCTGAACGCGGCGTCGGATGCGGTGCGGGATTTTGCGGGGTTTGTAATCTCGGGCGACCGCGAGCACTTCAGCGTGGGGGCGAACCTGCTGCAACTGCTGCTGGTGGCGCAGGAGGGCGAGTGGGAGGAAGTGGATCTGGCGATTCGCGGCTTCCAGCAGATGACGCAGGCGATCAAGTTCTGTCCGCGGCCGGTGGTGGTGACGCCGTTTGGGATGACGCTGGGCGGCGGCGCGGAGATGAGTTTGCACGCGGCGCGGCGGCAGCCTCATGCGGAGACGTATATGGGTCTGGTGGAGGCGGGTGTGGGGCTGATTCCCGGCGGCGGCGGCACGAAGGAGATGCTGCTGCGCGCGGTGGATGCGGCGCTGGCGCTGGCCGTGCCGGATCCCAAGGATCCGCTGTCGAAGTTTGCGCAGGGCGCGGAGATGGCGACGGCGCTGAAGCGCGCGCTGGAGACGATTGCGATGGCGAAGGTGTCGACGTCGGCGGCCGAGGCGCGGGGATTGGGGCTGCTGGCGGCGAGCGATCGGGTGACGCTGAACCGCGAGCGGCTTCTTCTCGACGCGAAGGAGCAGGCGCTGGCGCTGGCCGAGGCGGGCTACGCGCCTCCTGCGCAGCGGACACAGATTCCCGCGCCGGGGATGGGCGCGCTGGCGATGCTGGAGACGGGCATCTATCTGATGGGCGAGGCGGGCTTTGCGAGCGAGCACGATCAGAAGGTGGCGCGATGGGCCGCGTATATCCTGTGCGGCGGGCGCGTGACGGCGGGCACGGCGGTGAGCGAGCCGTACCTGCTGGATTTGGAGCGCGAGGCGTTTCTGTCGCTGTGCGGTGAGCGGAAGACGCAGGAGCGGATTGCGTTTACGCTGAAGACGGGGAAGCCGCTGAGGAACTAGAGCCGGATGCAACGGGCGAACAAGTGGACGAAGGGTTGTGTGGCGCTGGCGCTGATGGCGGCGAGCCTGATGGCGGCGCAGCAGACCGACGATGCGGCGGCGCTGACCGAGCGCGGGACGGTGATGGTGGGCGGGCAGCAGGCGCAGTACCTGATTCGACGGCTGCCGGTGGAGTCGTTTCCCGATCTGCCGGCGGCGACGGCGGCGGAGCTGCACGCGCGGGGCTGCATGATTCCGCAGACGTATGAGGCGCACCGGCCGGAGAACGTGGTGCATGGCAGCCTGGAGCGGGCGGGCACGGAGGACTGGGCGGCGCTGTGCGCGGCGAAGGGCACGGTGACGCTGCTGGTGTTTTTTGCGAGCGCGCCGGGGACGGCGATGGAGCTGGCGAAGGCTGCCGAGACAGAGCGGCTGCAGGCGCACGACCCGAGCGGCGTGCTGGGATTCAACTGGGGCATTGATGCGGCGACGCCGGAGGATGTGCACGATGCGCAGGCGGGGTTGGAGCCGCGGCCGGCGCGGATTGGGCACGATGCGCTGGCGGATGCGGTGGTGGAGCATCGCACCATCTATCACTTCTATGGACACTTCCATGAGAAGCGCGTCTGGACGCTGCTGGAGATGCCGCAGTAGGTGCGAGAGAAGGAGCGGGAGCCAATGCCGGAAGCAGTGATTGTGAGCGCGGTGCGGACGCCGGTGGGACGCGCGCCGAAGGGCGCCTTTGCGACGACGCGGCCGGACGACCTTGCGGCAGTTGCGTTGAGCGGGGCTTTGGAGCGCGTGCCGGGGCTGGATAAGAGCGAGATTGAGGATGTGATTCTGGGCTGCGCGCAGCCGGAGGGCGAGCAGGGCTGGAATGTGGCGCGGTATGCAGCGCTGCGAGCGCAGTTGCCGGTGGCGGTGCCGGGAGTGACAGTGAACCGGCTGTGCGCGTCGGGGTTGGAGACGATTGCGCAGGCGGACATGCGGATTCGCGTAGGCGGCTGCCGCGTGGTGGTGGCGGGCGGCGCGGAGTCGATGAGTTTGATCCCGATGGGCGGGCTGAAGCCGAGCCCGAATCCCTGGCTGGCGGAGCACTATCCGGCGGCGCTGCTGACGATGGGTCTGACGGCGGAACGGGTGGCGCGGCGGTACGGCGTGAGCCGCGAAGATCAGGACGCCTTTGCGCTGGCGAGCCACCAGAAAGCATTAGCAGCGCAGGTCGCGGGACGGTTTGCCGAGGAGCTGGTGCCGGTGAAGGTGACGACGGCTGTGCCGGGTGCGAAGGCGGGCAAGCCTGTGGTGACGGAGACGGTGGTGACGGCCGATGAGGGTCCGCGCGCGGACACGTCGGCAGCGGCGCTGGCGGCGCTGAAGGCGGTGTTTCATGCGCAGGGGACGGTGACGGCTGGGAACTCGTCGCAGACCTCGGACGGAGCGGCGGCGGCGGTGATGATGGATGCGGAACGGGCGCGGGAGCTTGGAATCAAGCCGCGGGCGCGGCTGGTGGCCTATGCGGCGGCGGGATGCCTGCCGGAAGAGATGGGCATGGGTCCGGTGTTTGCCGTGCCGCTGGCGCTGAAGCGCGCGGGGCTGCGGCTGGAGGACATCGACTTAATTGAGTTGAATGAGGCGTTCGCGGTGCAGTCGCTGGCGGTGATGCGCGAGCTGGGGATGGACCCGGCGCGGGTGAACGTGAACGGCGGGGCGATTGCGCTGGGGCATCCGCTGGGGTGCACGGGCGCGAAGTTGACGGCGACTCTGCTGAGCGAGATGGAGCGGCGCGGCGCGCGCTACGGCATGGTGACGATGTGCGTAGGCGGCGGGATGGGCGCGGCGGGGATCTTCGAGCGGCTGAACTAGGGCTTCAGAAGAAGAAGATGGACTGCAGGGTTGCGGTGAAGGCTCCGGGGAGGCGCGGGGTGATGGCGGGGCGCGTGTTGTAGGCGGCTCCAGCGGAGAGATAGATGCCGGAATGCACGTGCACCGAGTAGCTGGCCATGGCGGTGCTCAGGCTCGACGCGGTGGTTCTTCCGGCGGCGGCCAACTGGGCGCGGGTGAAGCGGCTGTAGCCGGTGTGAGAGACGACGAAGGAGGCCATATCGCCGGGGCGGCTGCGGAGCGGAGCGATCTGGTAGAAACGCAGCTCGTCATAGGTGGGGTACGCGTTGAGATCGGACGGCACGGAGATGGCGGAGACGCCCATATAGAGGCCGTGGGTGGGAGCGTCGACGCTGGTGGCGCGCACCTGGCGGTCGGCGAGCAGGAACCAGCATCGATTGCCCGACAGGTAGGTGTTGGTCCGGGCGCTGAGGTAGCGGGTGGTGTTGGTCATGTAGCCGCCGCGCACCCAGGTTGCGCGGGAGTCTGACTGCGCGTCGCGCTTGTATCCGCCTTCAAAGATGCTGAGCAGTCCATCGCCGCTGGGCGCAAAGCGGAACCCCGCGGCGTCGCGATGGAGATCCTGTGGCCCGCCGGCGGGGCTGGTGGAGCGCTGCAGGCCGCCCTTGGCGTAGAAGTTGCCGACGGGCTGGACGCGGAGATTGACGGAAGGCGCGGAGAGCGGCGAGTAGGCCAGGCCGATCTCGTTTTGCGGAACGGCGAAGACGCCCTCGGAGCCGGATGAGGCGTTGCCGCCCACCTGCATGCCGACGAACTGATCGTCGCTGTTCTGGTAGCCCGCCTTGAGTTCGATGCGGTTGCGGAGGAAGGGCTTGTAGAGCACGAGCTGGAGCATCTTGGTGGCCTCCAGCGTATCGGGGTACCAACTGGTTCTGGAGATGACCGCGACGGCGTTGATCTGGTAACCGGCCAGATGAATGCTGTGCAGGTCGGCAGTGAGGATGATGTAGCCTCCCGTGGTCCAGGTGGGGCGCTGGCCGACGTAGATCTGGCTGGGGACGGTGACGGGGCTGCTCTGCGGGCTGGCCGCGAAGCTGTCATTGCTGACGAGGCGATAGGTGAGGTCGTGACAGAGCAGGTCGCGGCGCACGGGATTGCCGGCGCCGGTAATTGTGTCAGAAAACGCGGGCAGGAGAAGGTCGGCACCGAGGTAGTTGAGCCGCTCGATATCGACATGGCCGGTGGGGCAGGGCGTGTCGGCAGAGCCGCGGGCCAGCGGCGCGGCGGCCTCATCGGTTGCGGGCTGGATGGCGGATGCGGCGCGCGAGGCGAGCAGTAGAGCGAAGAGAACGATGCCCGCGCGGCATGCCCATGGGAAGGCGTATGTGACGGCGCAACGCTTTCGGGCGTGGAGAATCACGAACTGCCGGGCCTGTCTGCTCTGAAGGGGGAGCCTGTTGCAGGAACGGCCAGGAGGCGATCGAGTGCGCCCTGGCCGTTGAGTTTCCTGATCGTGCGGTGCGGCCGTTGGGGCCGCGGGAGCTTATGCCTTGGCGGTGACGAGGGCCTTGACGCGGGCGTTGAGGCGGCTCTTGTAGCGCGAGGCGGTGTTGTCATGCAGGACGCCCTTCTGCACGCCCTTGTCGAGCAGGGAGGCAGTGGCGCGGTACTGGGTCTGGGCGTTCTTGAGGTCGCCGGCGGCGATGGCCTCGCGCAGGGCGCGCAGGCTGGTGCGGACACGGGTCCGGTTGGCGCGGTTGACCTCAGTGCGGGTTGCGGTCTGACGAACGCGCTTGAGCGCGGATACGTGATTTGCCATTGTGCTTCCTTAAACTCTTTGGGATGTGCGGGCCAGAATGCAAGCCGAGCCGCATCCCTCGCAATTTCCTAGTGTACGGGAAAGCGGGGTTGGGGTCAAGGGGGGGGGTGGGTAAGGGTGCAGTCTCCGGTTGGGCGGTGATGCGCCCGGAGGCGAAGTTCATGGCTCGATGAGCGCAATGGCCATGATGCGACAAACGAGAGTCGCCTCAAGACCATGTGCTGACATTGGTCTCGGAGTGGGCCCAAGCCTTCGGGCAGACTGAGACGCTGTGGCGACCTTCAACCTGCCACCCAATTCTCCCGCTGGATCACTTGCAAGATGCCTATAGTGGAGAGGGATAGTTGGGCGCACACATCTGGGATATTGGGCCGGCTGAGACTGCCTGTCGGCTTCTCCTCCGTCACCAGTTGATGCCCGGTAATTCGTGCGAGGGCTATAACGAACGGATCAGCAGACGTGCGTAGCTTCTTATCAGCCACGAGACGCGGGAATCTCTGCAAGACGTTGGTGACCTCAATCTGCACATCGTCATCCAGCTCCCGAAACATGGCGTCCTTCCGGCTTTTCAACCATCCGTGCAGCTCATCCGACCGCTTCTTTGTTTCGTTGAAAACCTCGATGGGAGAGATCAGGCGTCCGTCCTCAATCAGGCCGTCCATGCGATCCCAAAACTTCGGGAAGTTTTCAATTGGATAGCGTTCTTGCCACGCTGCAATCAGCGAGCTTGTATCGACGCAATAGATCATCGTGCGCGGATCACTCCGCAGGCTGGAAAGAGGCCCTTTCTAGCGCAGGGATATGCTTCACCTTCGCGCCGAGATAGCTTGAAACATCATTGAGCGTGATGCGCTGATCGTAATAGCTGCGCAGCACAAGGCGGGTGAAGCCTCGGCCATTCCAACTCATCAGCAGAATCGAGCGCTTGATGGCAACCGGCTTTTTCGGAGCCATCGCCTTCAGTGCTGCGGCGGCGTCGTATTCGTCCTTAAACTTCGTTCGACGCGCCAAGTAGAAATCCCACGACGCGCGCCGCAGCGTGACCAGGCGCAGTAAGAACGCCTCGCGGCTGACGCCGATTGCGTTTGCAAGGCTCCGTAGTTCGTCGTCGTTCCATTTCCGCTCGCCTGCCGCCTTTACTTGCGGGATCGAAAGCATAAGATCACGCGGCATCAGGGCGGCGGCAGCGACAGCATCGCAGAACCGTTCTATTTTCTGTTCCTCTAAGGACCCGCCGTCACCGTTCGTCAATGCGCTCTCCCCCAGCATGACGTGCGTTAGCTCGTGCAGGAGGGTATAGCACTTGCCGCCCTGGCTGTTGTCGCGCCCGTTGATGACGATGACGGGGACTTGATTGCGCGCTATGGCGAAGCCGCGCATTTCCTTCAGATCGACACCTTGCGCACCGCTCACCACGAAAACCAGAATGTCCTTTTCTTCCAGCTTGTGCCGCCAGAAGTTGAAGGCCCTATCCTCTTGTGCGGCCTTCCGCTGATCGGCATCGTTCACGCTGAGGAACCTGCGAACTTCCTCCCCGACTCTCTCAGGCGTATCGTTCAGGCTGGCATTAAGCCGGAACGGCCTCACAGTCTCGCCCATATCGTCGTGCAGCTCCATCGCCAGTTCGCGCCGTTCGTGGGCGCTCCGGATTTGTCGGGCCAGCTCCGCGCTGATCGTCCGGTCTGTGGCATCAGGCAATCGGCGAAAATCTCTCAAAGGGGTGAAGTCGGCCGGCGGCTTCGGAAGATAGAACAAGGCAAGCGGAAAGTGATATTTTGCCGCGAGGTTCCGCAATTGGCTGACGGTCGGGCTTTCGTCTCCCGCCTCCCATGCCTGCAGCGTTTCCGGCTCGACGTTGGCTGCTTTTGCGGCATCAACCACCGTGACCTTGGCGCGATCGCGCGCCCAGCCAAGCAACTCGGCTTTTATCAGAGCTTTAGTGCCTGTCACGGTGATTCCACGGCGACGAGCGCCGGCCTCAAAGGTAGTTCTTAGCCTAAGCTCAGGCCGTTCCCCATGTAAATACCATTGAAGATGCGGGCCAGGGGAATTGCATTCGGAATTTGCTTGACATTCGAGTTGCAGAAAAAGCTCGATGTCGTCTGAATTTGACTCCTTACGGTGCTAATTTGCTCGTACATTGCCCTCAAAAAGGGCAGATTTCCGCATCGAGAAGCTGGCTGAAGCCGCCTGAATCAACTTTTCAGTCTGCAATCTTTGTTTGAAAAATCCAAATGCGATTGCCCTGAGATGCGGGCGTTCACTCCGCTTCTCTCGCCTCTGCCATTCCTCCGAATCAAGCCCGGGAGAGGAATACCCCCAGATCGTGTAGCGCCGGTCGCCTCTGTCTGAAATTAATTCTGGATTGTCGCCAACGCACTCATCCACGGGGTTACGGGCGGTTAGTGGGCCATCCGGAAAGTGCATCCCAACTGGCGGTGCCCTACAAATTGAACAGTTCGCGCAGGCGTTTGGTCTGGGCGCGGCTGACGGGGACTTCTGTCTGCTTTTTGTCGTTCATGCGGAGCTGGTAGCTGGACTTGAACCAGGGCACGACTTCGCGGATGTGGTTGATGTTGACGACGTAGCCGCGGTGGACGCGCCAGAAGAGGGCGGGGTCGAGGAGTTCGAGGAGGTCTTCGAGGGTGCGGCACTTGGACTGGCCTTCGAAGCTCTGGGTGACGACGCGGATGACGCCTTCGTCGATGGCGGCGAAGCAGATTTCGGCCTGGTCGACGAGGAGAAGGCGGCTCTGGGCCTGGACGACGAGGCGCTGGGGCTGGCGCGCGGCGGCGGCCTGCGGATAGTGGAGAAGGCGCAGGAGGGCGTCGAGCTGCGGGGCGGGCTGGGCGTCGGCGACGCGGGCGCGCACGCGCTGCAGGGCCTGTTCGACGCGGGTGCGGTCGAAGGGCTTGAGAAGGTAATCGACGGCGTTCACGTCAAAGGCGCGGACGGCGTACTGGTCATAGGCGGTGGCGAAAACGATTTGCGGAAGGGGATGGGCTTCGCCGGCGGGGCGGGACTTGCGGAGGCTGAGGAGGCGCTCGACGGCGGCGAGGCCATCGAGGCCGGGCATCTGGACGTCGAGGAAGACGAGGTCGGGGTGGTGCTGCTGGATGAGCTCGACGGCCTCAATGCCGTTGCAGCCCTGGGCGAGGACATCGACACCGCCGACCTGGTCGAGGAGGTAGCGGAGCTCTTCGCGAGCGAGCTGTTCGTCGTCGATGATGAGGGCGGAGATGGACATGCGGGGCGACTGACTGCCGAACCGTGATTGAACCTTGATTGTAGGAAGGCGGACGAGCGGGGTCAAACGCGGGCGATGCCGTGAGAAGGACTACTCGCCCATGGCGCGGAGGCGCGCGGGCATGTGGTCGCGGGCGAGCTCGTGACCGCAGCGGGTGCAGAACTGGTCCGTGGCGCGGACGGTGCGGAAGCAGTTGCCGCAACTGGCGGAGAGCTGGTAGTTGCACTGGGGGCAGAAGTGGAAGTCGCTCTGGACGTGGGTGCTGCAGGCGGGGCAGCGGGTGACGAGCGGGGCGCGAAGCAGGAAGTAGAGCACGGCGCCGATGCCGCCGGGCATGACGAAGCAGATGAGCATCCAGAAGCGTGCGCTCATGGCGCGGCGGGGCGCGTCTTTGCTGACGAAGCCGACCATGAGGACATAGAGAGCGGCGAGCAGGCCCCAGGAGAGGTTGAGATAGATGCGCAGGCCGAGGGGCGGCACATGGTGCTGGGTCTCAGGAAAGACGATCCAGAAGTAGTATTCGACAAGAACGAAGACACCGATCGAGATGAGAATCGACCAGAGCGGGACAAGACGGGTTTCGCCGGTGGCGTGAAGTGATTCAGTGGTGCGCATGATGGCTTGGCGCCTGAACTGCGGCTCGAAAAGAAGCTAACCGCAGCAGGGGCACTAGTCAATGGACGCGAGCGCAGAAAGAGAAGTTGCGGTGGTACGAAGGTTTTTTGGGTGGCCGCTGCGGGGCGGGGATTGGGTCAGGAGCGGTTGCGGAGGAGACGGGCGACGATGGCGGCGCCGAGCAGTGCCGTGAGGACGAAGAGTCCCCAGATGGTGAGCTGGCCGACGAAGGAAGAGATGCGCTCGTCTTCAATGAGGGTGTCGCCAATCCAGCAGAAAGGTGGGGCGAGGACGACGAGAAAGAGCAGGGCGGCGAGGAGCGCGAGGGTGCGGCTGCGGCGGCTGGAGGATTTCTGTTCCTGGAGGACGCCGAGGGAGGCGAGGACGACGCGGCGGGTGCGGTGTGCGGTGGAGCAGTCGCGCTGGGCGTGATTGCCGGCGATGGCGGCCGCGAGGTCTTCGACAGAACCGGCCCGCTCAGGTTCTGGTCCCGTGTGGGCGACCGGGCCGGAAGGTGTCACACGGCCTCCGGGGACGGCGTCTCCACGAAGGGACGCAGCGCGGCGAGGCCGCGATAGAGGCGCGACTTGACGGTGGAGAGCGGGGCGCGGGTGACCTTGGCGATCTCTTCGAGGGAGAGATCCTCATGGAAGCGGAGGACGAGCACCTCGCGGTAGAGGGTGTCGAGCTGGAGGAGGGCAGCGGCGACGCGCCCGCGATCTTCCTGGCTGGCGCAGCGGTCAAAGGGGCTGGGTTGCTTGTCGGCCACTTCAAAGGCGAGGGGCTTGTCGTCATCGCCGCCGACTTCAAAGAGCTCGTCGAGGCTGGAGAGGATGCGCTTGCGCTTCTGATCGATGACGAGGTTGCGCGCGATGGTGAAGAGCCAGGTCTCAAAGCGGGCCTTGGCGTTGAACTGCGCGCCGCGGGTGAGCACGCGCATCCAGACCTCCTGAAAGAGGTCTTCTGCCTGTTCGCGGTTGCCGGTGAGAAAGACGAGATAGCGGAGGAGGCGGTGCTGATAGCGGACGATGAGCTCGTCGAGGAGGCCGGCCTGCTGGTGCTTGAGGCCGTCGGCGATGGCGATGCTCTGCTCGCGCGCAAGGATATCTGCGGCGCTGGCGGTGGCGAGATTGGAGCCGGGAGCGAAGATGGAGCGAATGGCGGCAGCGGCAGACATCGTATTCAATTAGACGACAAACCGCGGGGCGAAGCCGCACAAAAATGGCGGCGCGCTGGAAAAAGTTTCAACAGCGGGATTCAGCGGCCGGAGGGCGGGTCTTTGCGGGCGATGCGGAGGGCGTGGTCGATGGCCTGGGCGGCGCGGCGCTGGCGGGACGCGACGGACTGGTAGCCGAAGATGCCCCAGAGGTGGCCGCGGCGCTGGATGAGGGTCATGGCCTGCCAGCCACGGGCGGCGAGCGGCTCGCGGTGGAAGGCAACGCGCAGAATCGGCGGAGTTTCCTGCTCGCCCTCCATGACGAGCAGCAGGCGCTCGACCATCTGGAGGGCACGCTTTTGGCGGCTTTCGGGCGATTTGGGCTGGGCGACCCAGTGGCCGACCTCGCGGCGGGCGGAAGGGCTGAAGGTCTGGAGCCAGCGGGTGAGGGCGCGCTGGCCTTTGAGGGCGGCGGTGAGCTCGGCGGGGTGCTCGTCGGAGCGGGACTCTAGGTCGGGCTCGATGCGGATGGAGACGAGGTCGCCGGGGCGGGCTTCGGCGCCGGATTGCATCTTCTTGTTGACGAGGAGGGTGAGGCCGTCGCCGTTGGGGCCGGGGAAGAGCGTGGTGCGGAAGGCGAATCCGTTGATGGAGCCGCGGACGCGGCGGGTGGTCCAGCCGGGCCAGGCGCGGCGGAGGGCCGCGATGGTCTCGGCGGGGACGCGGGCGATGGTCCAGTAGAGGGGCTTGCCTGCGGCTTCGAGGTGGGCCTGTATGGATTGGGGTTTTGGGGGCGGCATAGGCGCAGGAGTTCAGTATGGGGCGGGTGAGGCGCGGGGGCAAGGGGGATGGCGGAGGTGATCTATCGATCATGAGCGATTTCGCGGTTTCCCGCCCTAGCAGAGCTAGGACGGGGCACCCTGGTGGACACTTGAAAGTAAGGAGAATAAGGTTATTCTGTAAGGAGAGTGAAAGCATGACGCGAGCGACTCAGACAAAGGCTACGACGGTGGAGGCGACGGTGACCTCAAAGGGGCAGGTGACCTTGCCGAGGGAGTTGCGGAAGCGGCTTGGAATCCAGAGGGGAAGCCGGATCCGATTCAGCATTCCCACGAGCGGCGCGGTGAAGGTGGAACCCGTGCTTTATGACCTCGAAGACCTGTGGAAGATGGCCGATGAGGGCGGTCAGGCCAGTGGCGTGATGACCTTTGATGAGATGGATGCGGCGAAGGCGTGGAGACGGTGGTGATGGTCGCAGCGGATACCAACGTGTGGGCGCGGGCCTACCTGAACGACGAGCCTGCGCAGGCACGAAAGGCGCGCGCGGCCCTTGCAGCAGCACGTTCAACGGGCGGTGTCTTCGTTCCGCTGCTTGTGCTGGCGGAGTTGTCGTGGGTGCTGCGCGGCAGATGGGAGCGGGCAAGGGTGCTGGACACGATCGAGGGCCTGTTGCAGACGAGAGGCGTGACCGTCGAGTCGGCGGCGGTGGCGTGGAAGGCTTTGGAGGCCTGCCGCAAGGGCGCGGCCGGCTTTGCCGACCACCTGATTGCGGAGATCGCCTTCGCGTCCGGCGCGGACGAGGTGATGACGTTTGATAAGGCTTTCGGGCGCGTGTCTGGTGTGCGGCGGCTTAAGTAGGGCGTTGGTGGTTCCCGCCCAAGCGGCGCTTGGATGGTGCACTCGGCTCAGAGCTTGAAACGGAGAACCGGCGGGGTGAGCGTGGAAGTTTCCCGGGTCTCAAAGTCGAGACCTGGGGCACCCGGCA
>JAGWML010000063.1 GCA_028873155.1 Acidobacteriota bacterium | reverse complement strand
GGGACCCGCGGGTGCGCCTGCTCCTTTTACCATCGCGGCCCCGGCGCTTTGCGCCAGGATCGTTTGAAAAGCATGGCCGATTGTGTTCTGCGCAGGGCTTCCGCCTTGCGCAGAGCTGATCCGGCTCAGCGTTGCCACTTGAAGGAAGGGCGACGTCGCCGGTCCATCCACGCTCGCCGCCAGCAGCGACGCGTTGACGTGTTGCGCATCCGCCTCTGAGAGTTGAAAGACACGGATCGTATACGAGCCTTTGTTGTTGTACGCATGAACCACTGAGCCCTGGTCGCCGAGATGCCCGGGTAGCGTCAAGCTCTCGCCACGATTCCAGTTGGTCATGTTCGGGTCAGAGGGCGGCGCGCTGAGCGACTGGATTGTGCCGTCTCCCCAATCGACGAAGAGATTGTCGAAAGCTACCTCGCCCACTGGAGTGATGAGGCAGTTGTTGCATTGCGAGCCAGGTTTCGGCTGCAGCGTTGGATGGGTTGCGTAGGGCGAGTCGGAAAGATTGAAGCTGCCGGTGAGCATGAACCGGTCGCCGGCGTAGCTGTTCGGATCGTTCCCGGTCGCGTCCACGTCCGCTGCTTGCAGTCCTGTGCCGCTCTGCCCGCCACCGGAACATGCCAGGCCCGTTGGAGCCAGCGGGCGATTCAACGGCCAGCGGTCCGAGACCTCCACTTTGATATCGACGGTTTGATTCGGCGCGCTCTGCTGTCCGGTTGCATTTTGCTGTCCGCCGCCCTGAGCCTGCGCGGCAGAGCCGGTCCTCTGCAGCGTGAACGCACCCGTCTTAGCGCCCGTAGTAGCTTGCGGTGCAACGCCGCTGGAGTTGTACGTGTGGTAGCCGACCACCTCCCCCTGCAGGTCGCCTTCCGCAAGTTGCGCGCTCGCGCTCGATTGCGGCGGTGGTTGAAAGACCTTCACGCCGTTGATGAGTGTAGAGGTCGGCTGGCTGTGTGAGGGATACGTAAAGCCGACGTGCTTGAACTTCGGCACTGTCTCCAGCACCTGCGCAAGGAATGCCGCATCAGGCCGGAAGTAGGTTGGCACCACGTGCATCGTGCCGCCCAGCGCCAGTACGTTCACTCCATCGATGCGTTTTGAGCCGAGAAGAGTAACGCCATCCTTCTCGTAGATGTTCAGAATGTAGTAGTCCGCAAGTCCTGGATTCTGCTCGTGCCACTGAAACTTGGCGTCGTCATCCAGTACGGGAATTCCATAGTTCTCCTGAATTTCTCCGACCCACTGCTCACCCCACTGCGGCGTATCCAGCATGATTTTGCCCAGCGGGAAGCTCTGTAGAGAGATCGGCGTCGTCTTGAGCACAACGGGCAGGCCTGACGTGATAGGCGCTGCAATCACGTTGAGCATTCGATTGCCGATGGCCTGCTGCTGCTCCGGCGATTGCAGCACGATGGTACGGCCTCCCGGCAGCGCAGTAGCCAGTGCGCTGACCGATACGTGAATCTCCGTGCTGTTGATGTAGCGAACCGGGCCGGTCGCCATCACGCCCGCCGGCACCCCAGCCCCAGCAGTGAATGTGACCTGCGCGCCGGGAACGAAGTTGGAGCCCTCGATCGCCAGGTCGACATTCTGGCTCCCCGCTGTGATCTGGCTCGGCACAAGACGCAAAATCTGCATGGGAAAAACGGTTCCGCCGGGTTTGGGGGCCGGCGTAACCGTGAACGTATTCGGCGCTGCTGTGCGCTGGTTGCCGCTCAGAAGCACCACAGAGCGCGGTCCCAGCGGGGCGTTCGCCGCAATGCCAACCTGTACCTGCAGTTCATTGGCATTCACCAGCGCAGGCTTGCCAAGCGTCAGGCCTGTCGCGGGAATCATCTGCAGAACAGTGCTTGCCACAAAGTTTGCGCCGGTCAGCGTGAGGAGAACCGATGTTCCCTGCCGGCCCGACAGCGGCGTGAGTTCGCGGATTGCCGGCGGCGCCGGTCCGCAGTTCGCCATTGCAGCAAAGTTGGTCGAGCAGCCGGGCTGCGCTGCCGTCACCATAAACGGCGTCGCGGCGATCATGTCATGGTCGGCAACCTGCAGATTCAGCTTGTAGCTGCCTGCAGCGGCAGTCGGCGCAATCTGAATCTTCGCTGTGATCTGCGTCGGCGATGTAAGCGCGATTCCAGTAACAGAAATTCCCTGCGCCGGTGAAATGAGCAGCCGCAGCATCCTCGCGGAAAAGCCGGTGCCTGTAAAGGTCAGAGTAACGCTGGTTCCCTGTGCGCCCTGCGTCGGGCTGTAAGAAACAAGCGTCGGCCGCTGCGCGAGCGAAGCGCATGCGCAGCCCGCTAGCAGCACTGCCCACGCAGTCAAGTTCCAGCGGATATCGGATATGCGCCTTTTGAGAGAGGTCTTAAATACCATGCGCATTCTTCCCCCTTCACTTGCTTCGCGCGTCTTAGAAGGTCTTCTTGTGCGCCAGATTGAACGTCCATATGGCAACGAGTTGTGTACTCGGCGTGTCAGTGTTGGCAACGTCGTCGCGATTCTGGTTGTAGCTTCCCTGAACAGCCAGAGTGCTTGTTTTCAGCCACGCGGGCAACGTCCACGCAAGTCGGCCTCCGTATTGGCCGGTCAGTGTCTTACTCGTATAACTGCCGCTCGCAAGCAGCGTGCGAGCCTGCGCAATACTGAGCAGCGGAGACATCTGGAGGTTGGGCTCCTTCCAGGTAAACGCCGGCTGCACATAGACGCTGATGTTGCGCGTCGTGCCGATCGTGGATGGATTCGCCGCCACCCAGTTGAAATTGGCCTGCGTGTTGCACTGGAAGAATCCCCTGCTGATCAGGTTCGCGCCGACTGAGATGGAAGAAGTAATCGCACTCGCGCTCGATTGAATGTTATCGCGCAGCCAGTCGCGGCTGGCTCCCGCATTCATCGACACAAGCCCTACTTGACGCGTCAGGGTGATGTTGCCTGAGACGTCGCGCTGGTCTGCGCTGCCGTTTTGTGAGGGCGGCAGGCCGCGCAGGGCCGCGGGAATCGTCCCTGTCTCCGTGAGGGATTGATTGGCGCCCACAGAAAGGCTGGTCGAAGCGCCGAACGGCTTGGACCAGGTCTCGGAGAAGGTGTTCACATCAATCTCAGCCGTTGTGGTCGGATTCACATTGTTCTGTAGAAAGCTGTACGTTGCGGCGAAGGACCCGGCCTTTGTCGATTCACTGGCAGAGGCGTCCAGCCCGCGCAGGTTTGGATTGCTCGCCTGCGTGAGGCTTGGGTTTGCAGGATTCGCAAAGTTCGCGCTCAGATCGCGAAAGGCAACGCTGACCGAAGCCTTGCCGGGATTGCCCGAGATTCCCGTGCGCCATGCGCGCCCGAACAGCGTGGATGAGCTCGGGTCGGATAGATTGGCGTTGTCATAGCTCCACGCATATTCGCTGGACCACTGCCAGACCTTGCCGAGATGTAGATTCAGCAGGCCGCCGTAGACATCGCCGCGTGACTTTGCCGCCACGGGATTTGGCACGATGATGGGGTTACCTTGCGAATCGTACTCCACCGTCGTTGGAGCGCCAATGTCGCGCGCGCCCAGCCACATCAGGCGAAACTCTGCCCACTTGGGCAGCGGCGCCTGCCAGCTCGCGCCCATCAGGCGCTGGTGGAACGTAACGCCGGCGCCGCCGCCGAGCGCCACGTCATTCGTGTTGGTATAAAAGCCCAGCGTGCCGCCAGGCGTGGTGGCCATCGCTTCCACACCCTGGCGCGGCGTGGCGGCCGTCACAAACTGCGCATCGGTAAAGAGCGCTGGAGACACAATTCCGAAGCGAAGCTGGATGCCCCATCGTTCGCCTTTGCGCTCAACCTGCGCGATGTAGTCATTCACGCGTCCCTGGGCCGTGCGTTGAACTGCGGGATTGAGAATCGAGTTCAGCAGCCCGCTGCCGTTGAGTTCCGGCTTCCACGCGCTGTTCTCGGTCAGCATGCGCTCGGCCAAAGAGAAGACATTCGAGTCCGGAGGATTGGATCCCGAGGCCCACTGCGTCGTCGATGTGATTTGACCGTCAATCTCGCCTTCGAACTTCGCTTTCGCCGGTGTCTTTGCGGCTGCGGTGGCGCTGCGCGTCATCGCTGCCAGCGGCGTGGACGCAGCAGGCAAGGGCGCAGTCTCTGCGTCGGTGCCCGGCAATATCGTAGTCGCGGGAGTTGCCGGCGTTGCGGGCGCTGCCGCGGCGACCGTGAACTTCCAGCCAGAGGCCTCCGCGCCCACCATGAGACTGATGTCGTGTTCGCCGTTTGCGAGAGGCAGCTGCGGCGTATACGACACCTGAGTCTGACTGACCTGCGAGAGCGAAGTAATGTCCACATCGTCCATCGAGAGACTCACATCGACTGGATTCACGGGAGTTTGAAACTGCACCGAGACGACGGGCTGCGGCAGACTGACGCTGCTGTTCGGCGCGGGAGTCTCTTTGCCGATCTCTGCCGTCAGATCATACGAACCGCCTCGTCTTACCCGAGTCAGGTTGACAAAGCGAAGCGGAGGCCCATGCGAGGGCAGCCGCAGGTCAGTTGTCAGTCCCGGGACCGGCGGATCGATGAAGCGCTGCGCCTGGCCGGAATCAATGAGGTCGCCCCACGCAGAGAATGCGTCCGCGCGCCAGTAGTAGGCTTCGCCGGGAACAAGCCTGCCTTCGATCGCATGCAGATCCAGCACTGACTTGTCTGTCAGATACCGGCGAAGAATGCGTGTGCCCTCTGCGTCGCTGCTGATGGAAACAAGATACAGCGCACCGGGGCTGACAAGACTCCATGCAATCTGCGCATGCCCAAGTGCGTTGCGTACTGGTGCTGCCGTTGAAGGTGCGAGCGCATTCTCTCCGAGGCGCACGATGCGCCGCATCGGCAGCGGCTTGCGAGGCACGCCCGGCGATTGAATGGCGCGAACAGTCCAGTAGAGATTGCCGTCTCCCTGTTTTCTCCACACATCCAAAGGCACCTGCCAACGGTTCTCGTCCACCTCGTACCATGGGCCAATCGCCGAGTAGAAGGGCTGCGTGGAAAAACCCACCTGATAGCGCACCGCGCCGGGGACTGGTGCCCATAGCAGCACCGGCGGATCTGTTGCACCGAATGCGGCGCCATATGCAGGCGCAAGCAGAGCTTCCAGCTTCCAGCCCGGTGGATTGACGGCCACCGTAACGGGCCGCGTCGCGATCTGCGACGGCTGTTGCATGCGGAGCTGAACGGTATGCGCGCCAAGGTACCAGGTCGGCAGCGATTGGCGCGTCCGTATTGTCATGCTCTGGCCGGCAACAAGCGGTACCGCAAACTGCTCAACCACGCGGTTATCCCAGAGCCACTGGCCAATCAGAGAGCCAGTGCCTGCGCCAGAGAGGACTGCCTGCGCATAGAGCTCGTCTCCCTGCGCAACCACTGTTCCATCGCGAGGATGAATCAGGGCGATATCAAGCACAGACGGCGGCGCGGCAAGCGAAGTCGAAGGCTCGATCTGAAATGGCTGCGTGGTTCCGCTTCCCGCGGCATTGCCAACCACCACCGCGGTCGAGGTCCCGTCGCTGTTCAAGACGTCAATCCCGCGCAGGCCAATGGTTGCCGTTGGGCTCAGACTGAAGGTCGCGGTCATCAGCGTCGCGCTGATGCGATTGACCTGGACCAGCGTTGCATCCGTTGCAGGCGTGTGACCATTCGAGCTTGTAACGCTTGTCAGCGGCGGCGAGAGGATCACGGTCGCGCCGGGTCTGAAGTTTGCGCCCTGCAAGGTCACCTGCAGCCGCCCTGCCCCTTGCGCACTCAGCCCCGGTGCTGCGCTTGTTAACACCGGCGCGGGTAGTGTGGCTGCGGCGATCGCAAGCGGGAATGGCGCGGACGTTGTGCCGCCCGCAGCTACCAGGCTTGGATTGAAGACCGTGATCTGGACTGTGCCTGCAGTTGCGATGTCCGAGGCCAGAATCTGGGCAGTCAGCTGCGTGGCGCTGACAAAGGTCGTCGTGCGGAGAGCGCCGTTGACCTCGACGGATGATGTGGTAACGTATCCGGTGCCGTTGACCGTGAGCGTGAATGCCGTACCTCCAGCCGTCGCAGTCGCGGGGCTCAGCGACGTAATGGTGGGCACGCCCTGACCATAGGCTTCCATACAGCACGTGGCGATCAGGAGTATCGCCGCCATAGTTCCCATCCATGCCCGCTTCCGGTGGGATGGACGGAGAAATTTCACAGCCGCTCTCGATACTTCACCTTCTGTCCGTATTTGGATCTCGACCAGAGGAGATCTTGTGCTGACTCTGGATACACCCATGGGCACGGCCTGCTTTCACCAGCTTTGGGCAGATTGGGGAAGTCAACGCACAGTCCGCATTGAGTTAGGCTGAAGGCCGGCCATCCCTGGCCAAGGCACACTGTGCGCATTTCTAAGGGTTACGCCGAAGAATCATACCATGCGCATCCGCAAAAGGGTCCAACATTGAGCGGGCCGTATTTGCACCGAAAGTACCCTTGCGGCCGGCGCGCCTTGATGAAGCTGCCTTCCGCAAGATTCGCGCCGTTCGATAAGGACTCGCGCAACTGTCCGCCTTTTCATGCGAATCGGCCCAATCCAATTCCTCCCGATTGACGACAGACGACTCTCGACAACAAACGGCCGTCCTCTCTTTGAGCTTGAATGTAGGGACGAGGCCTTCCAATCGCATTCCTGCGCAACTCAAGCCACTGCCATTCGACGGCGCGCATCTTTTGAACGATGCGCGCCTCATAGATAATTGCTTGATCGCTGTTCCGACGTTGCTGCGACATCCAGTACGGTTCGGGGCGAATTCGCCCATCGAGTAAAATGGCGGCTGGCAGTACTCCAGGAAGTGCAGCAGCAGAAGAGCCCAATCTGCACATCCAGGGCGGGCGCCCTGCGAGGTCACCATGAGCACTACCAACTTTCACGTGATGGCCAAGCCCATCGGGCCGATTTGCAATCTCGACTGCAAATACTGCTTTTATCTCGAGAAAGAATCGCTCTACCCTCAGGTGTCGAAGTGGGCGATGAAGGAAGAAGTCCTCGACAGCTACATTCGCCAGTACATCGAGGCGCACGACACGCCGGTCGTGGATTTCGCATGGCAGGGAGGCGAGCCGACGCTGCTGGGAGTGGACTACTTCCGAAACCTGGTTGCAATCCAGAGGAAGTATGCGAACGGCAAGCAGATCAGGAACGCCTTCCAAACGAACGGTGTGCTGCTCAAGGACGATTGGGCCGCTCTCTTCAAGGAGAACGATTTTCTCGTTGGTCTTTCGATTGACGGTCCTCGCGAGTTACACGATACTTACCGCCTCGACAAAGGCGGACAGCCGACCTTCGATCGCGTGATGCGTGGCTTGGAAACGCTGAAGCGCAATGGCGTGGAATTCAACACGTTGACAACGGTGCACCACGCCAACGCAGACCACCCGCTTGCAATCTATCGCTTCCTCAAGGAGAACGGCAGCGGCTTCATGCAATTCATCCCCATCGTGGAGCGGATTGCACATCAGGTCACTGCGGATGGACTGCAACTGATCTCGCCCGACTTTGGCGGAGCCGCGCAAGTGGCGCCGTGGTCCGTCGAGCCGCGGCAATTTGGAAGATTCCTGTGCTCCATATTTGACGAGTGGGTGCGCAAGGATGTGGGCCGAACCTATGTGCAGCTCTTCGACGTGAGCCTCGAGATGTGGGCTGGCATGGAAGCAAGCTTGTGCGTCTTTAGAAAGCAGTGCGGCGCGGCGCTCGCCATTGAGCATGGCGGTGACCTGTACTCCTGCGATCACTTCGTCTATCCGCAGAACCGCCTCGGGAACATCATGGAATCCCCGCTGGAGACACTCGTCCACTCCGACCAGCAGCGCAGCTTCGGCGAAGCGAAGGAATCGACGCTGCCGCGATACTGCCGCGAATGCGACGTTCGGTTTGCCTGCAATGGCGAGTGTCCCAAGCATCGGTTCGCCAGCACTCCAGATGGCGAAGCTGGCCTGAACTACCTGTGTGCGGGCTACAAGATGTTTTTCCGCCATATCGATCCGTATATGCGATTCATGGCGGCAGAGCTGGCTTCGAACAGAGCGCCTGCGAATGTCATGCAGTGGGTCGCCGCACAGACGCGCCAGACGGAGCTCAAAACGGCTGGCCGAAATGATCCTTGTCCGTGCGGGAGTGGAAGAAAGTTCAAGCATTGCTGCGCTAAATGAGCGAGCGAGTGTGTGACCGGTTCCGCATGGCCACGCCGGCGGAAACTTCAACTTCTCGATTCCCTGATTCCTTCATGCGCGAGCCAGGCCGGCCTGCTTCCACCTGACGATCGCTCGGGGATACCTGGCTTGGCTGACGGCCATCGAAGACCCCATCAGAACCGCGTCGCTTGCACTGCTGCGGACTGCCTGCAGCCTCGAGTGCCGCTATGCACATACTGCGCGATCCGGAGAGAGCGCCGAGAATCGATTTCTGTAATGCTTTTGGCCGTTTCGCGCCGGGTAGTCTGAACGGCCCACCCGGCGTGCCGGAACGCAAGCGCATGGAATTTATACTGGAGCCACGATGAGCACACGGATGGATACGCGGGATAGGACCCGGTCAAAGGCGTTGCAGGAACGCGCGGAGCGCCTTTTCCCGGGCGGAGTGAATTCGCCGGTACGGGCCTTTCGCGCCGTGGGCGGGGCTCCGCCATTTGTGGCGCGCGCTGAGGGCGCGTGGCTGACGGATGCGGACGGGAACCGTTATATCGACTACTTTGGCTCGTGGGGGCCGATGATTCTGGGGCACGCGTTTGCGCCCGTGGTGGAGGCGATTGAGCGGGCGGCCCGGAACTCGGCGAGCTTTGGCGCGTCCACGGCTGCCGAGGCGGAGTTGGCGGAGCGCGTCACTGCGTGCTATCCGGCCCTGGAGAAGATGCGCTTTGTGAGCTCGGGGACCGAGGCGACGATGTCGGCGATAAGGCTGGCGCGCGCGGCGACGGGGCGAAAAATGATCGTCAAGTTCGAGGGCTGCTATCACGGGCATGCCGACGGGCTGCTGGTGAAGGCTGGATCGGGCGTGGCGACGTTTGGGATTCCCGGCTCGGCGGGCGTGCCGGAGGAGATTGCCCAACTGACGCTGGCGCTGCCCTATAACGATCTTGCCGCGGTGGAAGCGGCGTTTGCGGTGCATCGTGGCGCAATCGCGGCGGTGATTCTGGAGCCGGTGGTGGGGAATGCGGGATGCATTGCGCCGGCGGAGGGATATCTGGACGGATTGCGCGCGGTGACGGCACGCGAGGGCGCGCTGCTGATTGTGGACGAAGTGATGACCGGCTTTCGCGTGGCGCTGGGCGGCGCGTGTGAGCGCTATGGCATCGACGCAGACCTGGTAACGCTGGGCAAGATTGTGGGTGGCGGGCTGCCGGTGGGGGTGTTCGGCGGGAAGCGCCAAATCATGGATATGCTGGCGCCGCTGGGGCCGGTGTATCAGGCGGGCACACTGAGCGGAAATCCGCTGGCGATGGCGGCGGGACTGGCGACAGTGGGGTACCTGCAGGAGCACGCGGGGACGGTGTATCCGCACCTGGAGGCGACGGCGAAGGCGGTGTTTGAAGGCGTGGCGGCAGAGGCGGCGAAAGCCGGTGTGGCGATTACGCTGAACCGCGTGGGGTCGATGGGGACGTGGTTCTTTACGCCGGGGCCGGTGCGGAATTATGCCGAGGCGGCGACGAGCGACACGGAGCGGTTCGGTCGGTTCCACCGGGCCATGCTGGACCGCGGCGTGTGGCTGCCGCCGTCGCAGTTTGAAGCGGCGTTTGTGAGCACGGCACACGGCGAAGCGGAAGTGCGGGCAACAATTGAGGCAGCGCGCGAAGCACTGCGAGCGTAGGGTCGATTACATCCAGGTATCGAGCGTGATGAAGCGGTGGGAGTAGCGGTAGCGGCGGATGAGGTCTGTTGCGGCGGCGACGCTCGGGCCGCGATTGGCCCCGATGGTGCGGTGGCCGCCGTCGTGGAGCACGATGTTGGTGGCGAAGCCGCTCTTCTGGTTGCGCACGATGAGCGTGGCCAGGCGCAGGGCGATACGCTCGGCGGAGGGTTCGCTCCAGTCGTTGGTGATGGCGTTCCAGAGGACCGGTTCCATGCCCAGCGCGCGTGCGGTGCGCAGCACGAAGGGACGGCGCGCGCCGAAGGGCGGGCGGAAAAAGCGAATGGGCTGGCCGGTGATTTGCGCGAGGGTGTCCTGCGTGGTGCGCAGCTCTTCACGGACTTTGGAGGCGGCCGTGAAGGCGAGATTCGGGTGCGACCAGGAGTGGTTGCCGATGAGGTGGCCGCCTTGCTGGATACGGCGGACGAGATCGGGGACGACCTGGGCGTAGCGGCCAACGAGAAAAAACGTGGCGCGGATGTTGTGGGAGGCGAGCGCGTCGAGCAGTTGAGGCGTCCAGGCGGGGTTGGGGCCGTCGTCGAAGGTGAGTGCGAGTTCGCCGGGCCTCCGCGGGGCGCGGAGAGCGGGACCGAAAAGCTCGGAAGGCGGCCACATGGCGGCGTAGGCGTATCCGCCGAGGGCGAGGCTTGCGGCGGTGAGCGAGCCGAGGCCGGCGACGAGGCCGGTTTCGAGGGTTGGGGACATGCTGCCATTCAGTGTGCGGCGCGAAGGGACGGGGTGGCAAGGGGCGGAGGCGCGGCTGAAGGAATGACTACTGCCGTCCTTCGGGGAGGAGCACGAACGGCGGGGGGTACCG
The DNA here is from genome assembly GCA_028873155.1 of Acidobacteriota bacterium. GTDB lineage: Bacteria > Acidobacteriota > Terriglobia > Terriglobales > Acidobacteriaceae > Telmatobacter. The sequence continues at coordinate 2,363 of JAGWML010000063.1, read as the reverse complement.
CTCGCCAAAAATAAAGTCGTGCAAAGCATGGCGTATTTTGAAAATCTCGTAAACAATGAGTGCGATGCGACGTTCCGGCTTGAGGAGGCGACCAGCATGGCAAGGCATGACTTTCCGGGCTCCTCTCTGATTTGGTCACGATCGACGCGAGGCAGTCTTTTCTGGGTCGATCTTTGCACATGTGTTCGAAGACTCGTTGCGCAGACGAACCGAAGTGCCGGAGAAACGGTACTTTGCGATGAGCGGACCAGCCCAACTGAAGAGCTGCTGGTTCATTTGCCTTACGGTCCTGGGTTCAAGCTCGCGTTCGTTCCGGAGCGGGACCGAGTGATGTGCGAGTTTCCCCACTGCCCGAATTTCAATCGGAAGCTTGAACTTTCAGCCAATACACAGTCCCATTCGAGCAAAGCCGTTTGGACGGACCTTCAGACAGGATTGCCGGTCAGCAACGACGAGCTTGCCGGGGATCTGGTCAGGAATCTGCTGATCATGACCAGCGATACCGCGTGACTGCAGGTCTCGCGCGAGGAACGACGGGCGTATACTCACAGGTGTTCGGGTCGCATCCTGGGTGAACGGAGCGACACTGGAGACGACGATGAGCCTGACAAGCTTCCCCGGCGGTGGAGCGCCTTCCACCGGAACCCCTCTGACAAAAGTGACGATGCCTGCGCTGGCCGAGATGAAACGGCAGGGCAGGGTGATCAGCGCGCTGACGGCGTATGACTATGCGACCTCGCGCCTTGTTGACGAGGCGGGAATCGACCTGATTCTCGTGGGCGATTCGCTGGCCATGGTGGTGCTGGGCCACGAGAACACACTGGCCGTGACGGTGGACGAGATGCTGCACCACACGCGCGCGGTGCGGCGTGCAGTAAAGCGCGCGCTGGTGGTGGCGGATATGCCGTTTGGCAGCTACCACGGCACGGTGGCCGAGGGCGTGGCGAACGCGGTGCGCTTTATCAAAGAGGCGGGCGCGGAGGCGGTGAAGATTGAAGGGCCGCGCGTGGAATTGGTGCGGGCGCTCACGACGGCGGAGATTCCCGTGGTGGGGCACCTGGGACTGACGCCGCAGAGCGTGCACAAGATGGGCGGCTACCGCGTGCAGGCGCGAACGGAAGAGACGGTGAAGCAACTGCGCGCCGATGCACAGGCGCTGGCCGAGGCGGGCGCGGGCGCGCTGGTGCTGGAAGGCGTGCCGCGCGAAGTGGCGGTGGCGATTACGGCGGAGCTGGCGATCCCGACGATCGGGATTGGCGCGGGGCCGGATTGCGATGGGCAGATCCTGGTCTTCCACGACATGGTGAACCTGACGTTTGCGCCGCCGGCGAAGTTTGTGCGGCGCTATGCGGATGCGGCGGCTCTGGTGCGCGAGGCGGTGGAGCATTACCGGGAAGACGTGGAGCGACACGCGTTTCCGTCGGATGAGGAAAGCTATCACCTGCCGAAGCCCGCGCAGGGCGCGCTGGATGCGAAGCCGCGCGCGGCCAAGGTGCACGCGCTGAGGAAGATTTGATGGAGATACTGCGCACGGTGGATGCGCTGCGCGGCTGGTCGCGGGCGATCCGGATGCAGGATGAGACGGTGGGGCTGGTGCCGACGATGGGCGCGCTGCACGCGGGCCATGCATCGCTGATTCGCGCGGCGGCGGAGCAGTGTGGCCATGCGGCGGTGACGATCTTTGTGAATCCCACGCAGTTTGGACCGCATGAGGATTTCGACCGCTATCCACGGACGTTTGAGACGGATTGCATGCTGGCGGAGCGCGAGGGTGCGCGCATCGTGTTTGCGCCGCCCGTGGAGGAGATGTATCCGGCGGGTGCGGCGACTTTTGTCGACGTGGAAGGCATCGGGGATCGCCTGGACGGCAAGTCCCGGCCGGGACACTTTCGCGGGGTGGCGACGGTGGTGGCCAAGCTGCTGATTGCGGCGGAGGCGGACAGGGCGTATTTCGGGCAGAAGGATGCGGCGCAGGTGGCGGTGCTGCGGCGGATGGTGCGCGACCTGCGGATTGGGACGGAGCTGGTGGTGTGTCCGATCGTGCGCGAGCCGGATGGGCTGGCGCTGAGCTCGCGGAATGTGTATTTGAGTCCAGAAGAACGGCGGCAGGCGCTGGCGCTGAGCCGGGCGGTGCGGCGCGTGGAGGCGCTGGTGGCGAGCGGCGAGCGGCGGGCGGCGATGCTGCTGGAAGCGGCGCGGGCCACGCTGGCGACCGAGCCTGCGGTGCGCGTGGATTATGCCGACCTGGTGGAGTGGGCGACGCTGGAGCCGGTGGAGATGGCGACGCCGGGCACGCTGTTTGCCGTCGCGGCGTGGGCGGGCGCGACGCGGCTGATTGATAATGCGGTGATTGGGTGAGGGGA